>USRA01000001.1 GCA_900557035.1 uncultured Prevotella sp.
TAGAGCATCTGCCTTACAAGCAGAGGGTCGGCGGTTCGAATCCGTCAGCGCCCACCAAGTTAAAAGGTCTTTCAATAATCATTGAAAGACCTTTTTTGTTTTAATTAAAGCTAAATAATTCTCAGTTTTTCTGTTTTCTCGTAGGAATTCATTAACTTTGCAACCTATATAAATAATACGTATTGTTATGAATTTAGATTTATTGACTGCCATATCACCTATAGATGGTCGTTACAGGGGAAAAACAGAGCAACTCGCTAACTACTTTTCAGAGTATGCTCTCATCCGTTATCGTGTTCGAGTAGAGATAGAGTATTTCATTACTTTATGTGAGTTACCATTGCCACAGCTGGCTTCTTTCGATCAGTCGCTGTTTGAGCGTTTGCGTGACATCTATCGTAATTTCAACGAGAACGATGCTCAGCGTGTGAAAGACATTGAGAAGGTTACCAACCACGATGTGAAAGCTGTTGAGTATTTCATCAAGGAAGAGTTTGACAAGATTGGTGGCTTGGATGCCTACAAGGAGTTTATCCACTTCGGTTTGACATCTCAGGACATCAACAACACCAGTGTGCCTCTTTCTGTGAAGGAAGCTTTGGAGGAGTGCTTCTACCCTCAGGTAGAAGAGCTGATTGCCCAGCTTCAGACTTATGCTGATGAGTGGAAGGATGTACCTATGCTGGCTAAGACTCATGGTCAGCCTGCTTCTCCTACCCGTTTGGGCAAGGAAATCATGGTTTATGTATATCGTCTTACCGAGCAGCTTGATTCATTGAAGGCTTGCAAGTTTACTGCTAAGTTCGGTGGAGCTACCGGTAATTACAATGCTCATCATGTAGCTTATCCTGAGTATGACTGGAAGGCTTTCGGCAACAAGTTCGTCAGCGAGAAGCTGGGCTTGGAGCGTGAGCAATATACTACTCAGATCAGCAACTATGATCATCTGGGTTCCATCTTTGATGCCATCCGCAGAATCAACACCATCATCATTGACTTGGACCGTGACTTCTGGATGTACATCTCTATGGATTACTTCAAGCAGAAGATCAAGGCTGGTGAGGTAGGTTCCAGTGCCATGCCACACAAGGTGAACCCTATCGATTACGAGAACAGTGAGGGTAACCTCGGTATTGCCAATGCCATCCTCCAGTTCCTGGCACAGAAGCTCCCGGTTAGCCGTCTGCAGCGTGACCTTACCGATAGTACCGTACTCCGTAACATTGGTGTGCCTCTCGGTCATAGCGTCATCGCCATCCAGAGCACATTGAAGGGCTTGCGTAAGCTTATCCTCCATGAGGAGAAGTTGCAGGAAGACTTGAATAATACTTGGGCAGTAGTAGCTGAGGCTATCCAGACCATCCTTCGTCGTGAGGCTTATCCACATCCATACGAGGCATTGAAGGCGCTCACCCGCACCAATACCCATATGACTGAGGAAACCATTCATGAGTTTATCAAGGGCTTGAATGTAAGCGATAGCGTGAAGGCCGAATTGATGGCTATCACTCCAAGCAATTACACGGGTATCTAATCAAAAAGCAGTTTCCCTAACGGGCAGCCAAGGATATATTAAGACATATCATATATAAAATAATTAATAATAATAGATTTATTAACCCGGCCGTGAGGCTTTTATATTGAATAATTTATGGATTCAGAGTTCGAAAACAAACCACAGAGTCAATCGTCAGAGAGCGAGAACACCCGAGAGGGCTTCAACGCAGGCGGTTATCAGAAGAGTTATCGTAGTGTAGGTCGCACACAGCGTCCACGTATTAACAGTCATCGCCCATCATTCAACAGCGATAGAAGTAGCAGTAGTAGCGAGGGTGGCTTCCGTCCAGAAGGCTTCGGAGCTGGCTTGCAGAGCAGCTCTAGCAGCGAGCGTCCACAGCGCAGCAGCTATGGTAGCAGCCGTAGCAGCTATGGCAGCCGTCCACAGCAGGGTGGCTACAACAGCCGTGGTGGCTATAACAGCAACCGTGGTGGCGGTTATGGTCGTCCTCAGCAGGGAGGCTACGGCAGCCGTCCACAGCAGGGTGGCTACAATAGTCGTCCTCGTTTCAATAATAATGCAGAAGGTGACGATCAGCATCCATCAACTGGTGGCTATCAGCCACGTCAGCAGGGTGGTTACAATGGTCGCCCTCAGCAGGGAGGCTATGGCAGCCGTCCTCAGCATGGCGGTTACAACAGCCGTCCTCAGCATGGTGGCTACAACAGCAACCGTGGTGGTTATGGTCGTCCTCAGCAGGGTGGTTACAATAGCAACCGTGGTGGCGGCTATGGTCGTCCACAGGGTGGTGGCTATGGCAACAACCGTGGTGGTGGCTTCCGTCAGCACACTCCAGGATACGATCCAAATGCTAAGTATAGCATGAAGAAGCGTATCGAATACAAGGAGGAGAATATCGACCCAACAGAGCCATTGCGCTTGAATAAGTTCCTTGCCAATGCTGGTGTATGCTCTCGCCGTGAGGCTGATGAGTTCATCCAGGCTGGTCTCGTAACTGTCAATGGTCAGGTAGTTACCGAGTTGGGTACCAAGATTCTTCGCACCGACGAGGTGAAGTTTCATGATGCAGTAGTATCTTTGGAGAAGAAGGTATATGTATTGCTCAACAAGCCAAAGGATTACGTGACAACCAGCGATGATCCTCAGCAGCGCAAGACTGTGATGGACCTCGTAAAGGATGTATGCCCTGAGCGTATCTATCCTGTAGGTCGTCTCGACCGTAACACAACAGGTGTACTCCTGTTGACCAACGATGGTGACCTGGCTTCTAAGCTGACTCACCCTAAGTTCTTGAAGAAGAAGGTATATCACGTACACCTCGACAAGAATCTCACTGCTCACGATATGCAGCAGATCAGCGAGGGTATCACTTTGGAAGATGGCGAGATCAAGGCAGATGCAGTAGCTTATGCTGACGAGCGCGACAAGTCACAGGTAGGTATCGAGATTCACAGCGGCAAGAACCGTATCGTTCGCCGTATCTTCGAGAGTCTCGGCTATCGTGTAACCAAGCTCGACCGTGTACAGTTTGCAGGTTTGACCAAGAAGAATCTCCGTCGCGGTGACTGGCGCTTCCTTACAGAGAAGGAAGTAGATATGCTCCGCATGGGTGCTTTTGAATAAGAAACATTAATATTAACAATGGAAAAAGTAAAAAGAACTAAAGTCGTTGACTTGCTCAAGAGCACTGCCTACGACTCAATCGTGAATGTTAAGGGATGGGTTCGTACCCATCGTAGTAGCAAAGCAGTCGATTTTATCGCTCTTAACGATGGTTCTACTATTAATAATATTCAGATAGTAGTCGACCCATCAAAGGTCGATGAGAATCAGCTCCGTCAGATTACCACTGGTGCCTGCATCAGCGTAGTAGGTACCTTGGTAGAGAGCCAGGGTGCCGGTCAGAGCGTTGAGATTCAGTGCGAAAGCATCGAAATCTACGGTCTCTGCGGCAGCGACTATCCTATGCAGAAGAAGGGACAGAGCTTCGAGTACATGCGTCAGTATGCTCACCTCCGTCTCCGTACCAATACCTTTGGTGCTGTGATGCGCATCCGCCACAACATGGCGATGGCTATCCATACTTACTTCCACGAGCATGGATATTTCTACTTCAATACTCCGCTCATCACTGCCAGCGACTGTGAGGGTGCAGGTCAGATGTTCCAGGTAACAACCAAGAACCTCTACAACCTGAAGAAGACTGAGGATGGCAAGATCGACTACTCTGATGATTTCTTCGGCAAGCAGACTTCATTGACTGTTTCTGGTCAGTTGGAGGGTGAGCTGGGTGCCACAGCACTCGGTGCCATCTATACCTTCGGTCCTACTTTCCGTGCAGAGAACAGTAACACTCCTCGCCACCTGGCTGAGTTCTGGATGGTTGAGCCAGAGGTTGCTTTCCTGGATATGGACGGTTTGATGGAGCTGGAGGAAGACTTCATCAAGTATTGTATCCGTTGGGCACTTGAGCATTGCAAGGACGACCTCGCTTTCTTGAACAAGATGATTGACAAGGGCTTGATCGCTCGCCTGGAGGGTGTATTGAATTCCGACTTCGTTCATCTCCCATATACCGAGGGTATCCGTATCCTGCAGGAGGCTATCGCCAACGGCAAGAAGTTCGAGTTCCCATGCGAGTGGGGTGATGACCTGGCTTCAGAGCACGAGCGCTTCCTCGTAGAGGAGCACTTCAAGCGCCCAGTCATCATGACCAACTATCCAAAGGCTATCAAGGCATTCTATATGAAGATAGACGAGGAGGAGAGCGGCTTTGGTGGCAAGAGCGGTCAGACCGTTCAGGGTACCGACGTACTGTTCCCACAGATTGGTGAGATTATCGGTGGTTCTGTCCGTGAGGAGAGCTATGACAAGCTGATGGGTGAGATTGAGGCTCGCAACATCCCTATGAAGGATATGAACTGGTATCTCGATACCCGTAAGTATGGTTCATGCCCACACGCAGGTTTCGGTCTCGGTTTCGAGCGTCTGATTCTCTTCGTAACCGGTATGCAGAACATCCGTGACGTGATTCCATTCCCACGTACACCAAAGAATGCAGAGTTCTAATCTTCGTTGATATCAACGAACAAGAATATAAGATAAGCGAGGCTTCTTTTTCAGAGGTCTCGCTTTTAAAAATATAAAATCGTAAGAAAATGGGAAAGATTATATTGACGGGCGACCGTCCTACAGGTAAACTTCACCTGGGTCACTACATCGGTTCCTTGCAGCGCCGAGTACAGCTTCAGAATGCTGGTGACTTTGACAGAATGTTCGTATTCATGGCAGACGTTCAGGCTTTGACAGATAACGCTGACAATCCTGAGAAGATTCGCCAGAACATTACAGAGGTAGCACTCGATTATCTTTCTGCGGGTCTCGATCCACAGAAGTGTACACTCTATATCCAGAGTATGATTCCGGAGTTGGCTGAGTTGACTACCTACCTGATGAACCTCATCTCTGTATCTCGTGTTCAGCGTAACCCAACCGTGAAGACTGAGATCAAGATGCGTAACTTCGAGGCAAACATTCCGCTCGGTTTCTTCTGCTATCCTGTGAGTCAGGCTGCTGACATCACCGCTTTCAAGGCTACAACCGTGCCTGCCGGTGAGGACCAGGAGCCTATGCTGGAGGTAACCCGCGAGTTGGTTCGCCGTTTCAACCAGACTTATGCGCCTGTATTGGTAGAGCCAGAGATCCTGCTTCCAGAGATTGCCTGCTGCCGTCGTCTTCCAGGAACTGATGGTAAGGAGAAGATGAGCAAGAGTCTCGGCAACTGCATCTACATGAGCGATGACGAGAAGACTGTCTGGAAGAAGGTGAAGAAGATGTCTAACGGTGAGCCACGTATGAGCATGGAAGAGCCAGGACATCTGGAGGGCAATGCCGTGTTCACTTATCTGGAGGCATTCTCTACTCCTGAGGACTTCGCTGAGTTCTGGCCGGAGTTCAAGACTTTGGACGAGTTGAAGGAGCAGTATGTGAAGGGTGGTATCGGTGATGGTACCTGCAAGAAGTTCCTGAACAGCGTCATCAACAAGATGCTTGCCCCAATCCGTGCCCGCCGTCATGAGTTTGAGCAGGATATTCCTGAGGTATTCAATATCCTGAAGAAGGGTAGCGAGGATGCCCGCGAGTTTGCAGCCCAGACCATGGACGAGGTTCGCAAGGCGATGCGCATCGACTACTTTAGCGATGCTGCCTATATTGAGGAGCAGGCTGCGAAATTTAGAATTTAATACTTATCACTTAAGCACTGGAATAAGTGAATAAACGAATATTGCAATTAGCGGTACCGTCGATAATATCCAATATCACGGTACCGCTTTTGGGTTTGGTGGATGTCGCCATCGTCGGACATATCGGCGATGCGGCGTATATCGGAGCCATTGCCGTTGGCTCGATGCTCTTCAATGTCATCTACTGGCTCTTCGGATTTCTGAGGATGGGAACCAGCGGAATGACCTCGCAGGCATTGGGAAGGAGAGACTTTGCCGAGGTGGTGAGACTCCTGGTCCGCTCCCTGGGTATTGGCGTGGGGATAGGACTCCTGTTCTTTATCCTTCAGAAATGGATCATCGGATGCGGACTGTGGGCGGTGTCGCCGGATGCGGATGTCGTGGAACTGGCTCGCAGATACTGCTATGTCTGCATCTGGGGAGCCCCCGCCGTGCTCGGACTCTATGGATTCACGGGCTGGTATATCGGTATGCAGAATACCCGTATTCCGATGGTGGTATCGCTCTCTCAGAATGTGGTGAACATCGTAGCCTCTCTGGTGCTCGTCTTCGTCTGCAGGATGACGGTAGAAGGTGTTGCACTCGGAACGGTCATCGCCCAATGGTGGGGATTCCTGATGGCATGCGTGCTCTATCGGTTCTACTATCGCCGGTTGGGCAAGTATGATTATCGCCAGCATCTCTTTGCCTCAGAACCGCTGAAGCGGTTTTTCTCCTTGAACAGAGACATCTTTCTCCGTACAGTATGTCTGGTGGCTGTAAACCTCTTCTTTACGGCAGCCGGTTCCAGGGAGAGTACGCTGGTGCTGGCAGTGAATACCCTGCTGATGACGCTCTTTACCATCTTCTCTTATTTCATGGATGGTTTTGCGTATGCGGCAGAGGCGTTGAGCGGCAAGTATTATGGAGCCGGAAACAGGGAGGCGTTCCGGGAAGTGGTGAAGCGGACGATGGGCTTCGGCGTCGTGGTGGCGATTCTTTTCACCTTATTATATATAGTGGGTGGAGAAAACTTTCTCTCTTTGTTGACCAGCGACAGGCAGGTGGTGGCGGCTGCGGGAGAGTATCTGGGATGGGCGGTGCTTATTCCGCTGGCAGGTATGTCGGCATTTGTCTTCGATGGCATTTTTGTGGGCATCACCCAGTCGAAGTCTATGCTTTGTTCTACCGCTGTAGCTTCTGCTTCATTCTTCGGAATGTATTTTGCCCTTCATCCTTTGCTGGGCAATCACGCCCTCTGGCTGGCTTTTATCCTCTACCTTGTTTTACGAGGTACCGTATTGTTCTACATCTATCGCAAAAAACTGCGATAGGTGTAGAATGAAAAACTACGATAGTTGTAGAACGGATGTAGAATGAAAAACTACAAAAAGTGTTGAATGATGTTATATAGTATATAATACTAGAAATAATGCACATCAATCCCCAAAAATTGCACACTTGAAATATAGTGTGCGCAGTTTATGTAAAAACTACATTAATTTAGTTTAAAACTTACGCTTTTATTCTTTTTCTTAGCATAATTTTCGTACTTTCGCAGAATAAAACATTAAAATATAAAGAGTAAAATGACAGCAGAAGAATATTATCAGGAAGGAAATGCCTGGCGAAAGCAAGGCGACTTCAAGCGTGCCCTTGACAGCTATATGGAGGCGATAGCTCTTGATCCCGAGAGTCCTGCCGTGGCAGCCAAGGAGATGCTGGATGATATCATGAGCTTTTATTGCAAAGACTACTACAATCCATAGCAATTTATTGGGGACAGCAGCAGTTTTGGTTACTCCAGGGAAGAATGATAATATAAGAAAAAGAAAATATATAGAATATGAGCAAAATTAAAGGGGCCATTGTGGTCGATACGGAGCGTTGCAAAGGATGCGCACTCTGTGTAGAAGCTTGTCCTCAAGATGTCATCGCATTGGCTTTGAAGAAGGTCAATGTGCATGGCTATCGCTATGTTGAGGCTGTCAATGCCGATGCGTGTGTGGGTTGTACCTCGTGCGCCATCGTCTGCCCTGACGGCTGCATCACTGTTTATCGTAAGAAGGAGGACTAAACAATGGCAAATCAAGAAGTAACATTAATGAAAGGCAATGAGGCGATAGCCCATGCCTGTATCAGATGTGGTGCGGATGGCTTCTTCGGCTATCCTATCACACCTCAGAGTGAGATTATAGAGACGCTGGCTCTGCTCAAGCCTTGGGAGACATCGGGAATGGTGGTTCTGCAGGCTGAGAGTGAGGTGGCGGCTATCAATATGGTATATGGTGGCGCCGGCGCCGGTAAGCGTGTCATCACTACCTCATCCAGTCCGGGTGTGGCTTTGATGCAGGAGGGTATCTCCTATATGGCTGGTGCTGAGATTCCGGGTGTCTTCGTCAACGTGCAGCGTGGCGGTCCGGGACTGGGTACCATCCAGCCATCTCAGAGTGACTATTTCCAGGCTACCCGTGGTGGTGGTAACGGCGACTACAACGTCATCGTGCTGGCTCCTGCTTCTGTTCAGGAGATGGCAGATTTTGTGGATCTTGCCTTCACCCTCGCCTTCAAGTACCGTAACCCGGCGATGATTCTGAGCGATGGTGTGATCGGACAGATGATGGAGAAGGTGGTGCTGCCACCGGTAAAGCCTCGCCGTACCGAGGAAGAGATTGCCAAGGAGTGTCCTTGGGCTACCATCGGTCGTCCAAAGAGTCGCCCGGTCAACATTATGACCTCTCTCGAACTCAAGCCAGAGGTAATGGAGGAGCGCAATCTTGCCCTCCAGGAGAAGTATCAGAAGATTCGTGACAACGAAGTAAGATATGAGATGGAGCAGATGGAGGATGCCGACTATGTAATCGTAGCCTTCGGTAGTGCGGCACGCATCGCCGAGAAGAGCATCGAGAATGCCCGAGAGCAGGGCATCAAGGTGGGTCTCTTCCGTCCTATCACCCTCTGGCCTTTCCCTGAGAAGGAACTCCATGAGCTGGCAAAGACCAAGAAGGGCATTCTGGTTGCCGAGATCAATGCCGGTCAGATGGTTCAGGATGTGCGCCTGGCTGTGAATGGACAGGCTCCAGTAGAGCACTTCGGTCGCCTGGGCGGCATTGTGCCGGAGCCGGAGGAAATCGTTGAAGCATTAAAGAAGTTAATAAAATGAATGATATAATTTCACCAGAGAATCTGGTATATAAGAAGCCTACGCTGATGAACGATACCCCGATGCACTATTGCCCGGGCTGTTCGCATGGCGTAGTTCATAAGCTCGTTGCCGAGGTCATCGAGGAGATGGGCATGGAGGATAAGACTGTGGGCGTTTGTCCGGTGGGCTGTGCCGTCTTCGCTTACCGCTATTTGGATATCGACTGGCAGGAGGCTGCCCATGGCCGTGCCCCTGCTGTAGCTACGGGTATCAAGCGTATGTGGCCAGACCGTCTCGTCTTCACCTATCAGGGTGATGGCGACTTGGCGTGCATCGGTACCTGCGAGACCATCCACGCCCTGAACCGTGGCGAGCATATTGCCATTATCTTCATCAACAATGCCATCTATGGTATGACGGGTGGACAGATGGCTCCAACCACCCTGTTGGGTCAGAAGACCGCTACCTGTCCTTACGGACGAGAGGCTGATCTTCATGGTTATCCACTGAACATCACCGAACTTGCCAGCCATCTGCAGGGTACCTGCTATGTAACCCGCCAGAGTGTGGAGACCGTGGCAAGCATCAAGAAGGCAAAGAAGGCAATCCGCAAGGCGTTCGAGGCAAGTATGCAGGGCAAGGGTTCCAGCCTGGTAGAGATTGTTTCTACCTGCAACAGCGGCTGGAAGCTCTCACCTGTTGAGGCAAACAAGTGGATGGAAGAGAACATGTTTAAGCAGTATCCTAAGGGCGACCTGAAGGATACAACAAATTTGTAAGAACAATGAAGACAGAAATCATTATATCCGGTTTTGGTGGTCAGGGCGTCCTTTCGATGGGAAAGATCCTGGCTTACTCAGGACTGATGGAGGACAAGGAGGTGACCTGGATGCCTGCTTATGGTCCGGAACAGCGTGGTGGTACAGCCAATGTAACGGTCATCGTGAGCGACAGCCGCATCTCTTCGCCTATCCTGAGCCATTACGATGTAGCCATCGTGCTCAACCAGCCATCGCTCGATAAGTTTGAGCCGAAGATCAAGCCAGGCGGCATCCTGATTTATGATGGTTATGGCATCATGAATCCACCTCAGCGCAAGGACATCACCGTTTATCGCATCGATGCGATGGACAAGGCTGCCGAGATGAAAAACTCTAAGGTGTTTAACATGATTGTTTTGGGCGGACTGCTGAAGGTTTGCCCTGTGGTGAGCACCGATGGTTTGAACAAGGCACTCTTCAAGTCGTTGCCAGAGCGCCATCATAACCTGATTCCACTGAATATGAAGGCTGTGGAAGAGGGTATGAAAATTATCGAGAAAGTAGAACGATAAGTTTTAAAATAGTACGCTAAGTTAGAGACAATAGGTCGATAGCTTAGCGGACTGATATTAATCATTTATAGATAAGCCGTATGACTAAAAAATCCAACTATCTATTATCCCTTTTCGGGGCATTATTGCTTGCATCTCCGATTCAGGCTCAGAATCTGTTGCCAAAACCGCAGCAGGTTACGATGGGCAAGGGCGTGTTCAGCACAGCAGGAGGTGTGAAAGTAGAAAACCAGGTAGGCGCTGATGCCGAGAATATCTATACCAAGGCATGGAATGCCAAGGTGAATGATGCTGCCAAGCGGGTGGTGAAGTTCACCAAGCTTGCCAACGCCTCTTCGCCGGAAGCATACAAGCTTCATGTGGCACCTGATGCCATTGAAATCAGTGCCGCCAGCAGCGAGGGTTTCCTCCGTGCCTGGCAGACTATGGAGCAGCTTACTACCAAGAAGGGCATCGCATGCTGCGACATCGTGGATGCACCTGCCTACAAGTGGCGAGGATTGATGCTCGATGTTTCGCGTCATTATTTCCCTATCTCCTTCCTCAAGAAGCAGATTGATGTGATGTCGGAGTATAAGTTCAATCGTCTCCATATCCATCTGACTGATGCTGCCGGATGGCGCATCGAAATCAAGCGTTATCCTCGACTCAACAACTTTGCAGCCTGGCGTTCAGGTAAGTTATGGAAAGACTGGAATGCCAATGGCAACAAGTATCTGGAACAGGGCAGCGAGGGGGCCGAGGGTGGTTACTATACTCAGGATGAACTCCGCGACCTGGTGAAATATGCTGCCGAGCGTGGCATCACCATCGTTCCGGAAATCGAAATGCCGGGTCATTCTGAGGAAGTGCTTACCGCCTATCCAGAGTTATCCTGTACCCATGAGCCTTACAAGCAGGCAGATTTCTGTCCGGGCAACATCGGTACCTACGATTTCCTGGAGAATGTCTTGAAAGAGGTGATGGATATCTTCCCTTCTCATTACATCCATGTGGGTGGCGATGAGGCTGCCAAGAAGTCATGGGGAAGTTGTGCACTCTGCCAGAAGAAGATGAAGGAGCTGGGCATCGACAACGTGGATGGATTGCAGGCTCATCTCATTTCTCACATGGGCAAGTTCCTGAACGAGCATGGCAGACAGCTCGTGGGCTGGGATGAGGTGATTGCCGGAAATCTCTCCAAGAATACCACCGTGATGGTTTGGCGTGGCACCGAACTGGCACACGAGGCGATCAAGCATGGCTACGACGTAGTGATGTCGCCGGGTGCTTACTGCTACTTCGATATGTATCAGGATGCGCCGGGCACCCAGCCTGTGGCAAATGGCGGTTTCATTCCTACCGAGAAGGTGTACAGCTACGTGCCGGGAAGCGATCTTCCTGAGGCAGAGCGCAATATGATTACCGGTGTTCAGGCGAACCTCTGGACCGAGCATATTCCTACTCCAGAGTATGCCGAGTACATGCTTTATCCTCGTGCCTTGGCTCTGGCTGAGATAGGATGGAACGGAACCAAGACCAAGAACTATCCTGAGTTCAAGACCCGTGCCCTGGCGCAGGTGGAACATCTGAAGGCTGAGGGCGTGAACCCATTCGACCTGAAGAAGGAGATTGGTGAGCGTAAGGAGAAGATGAAGCCGGTGCAGCACAAGGCTGTGGGTGCCAAGGTTACCTATAACCATAATTACAACCGCTACTATCCTGCGGCTGGCGAAAAGACGCTGGTGGATGGCAATATGGGCGGTTGGGCTCATGGCGACGGTCGCTGGCAGGGCTTTATCGGCAAGGATTGCTTCGATGTAACCATCGACCTCGGCAAATCTACCAAGATTAGCAGCGTAGGCACCGATTTTATGCAGAGCAGCGGTCCTGAGATTTTCTATCCATCTCAATATACAGTATCAGTTAGTGAGGATGGCAAGAACTTCACCCAGGTATTCGACAAGAAATATGAGTCGAGCAAGGAGCCGATTCTGAATTTCAAGACGCTTATCTGGAAGGGCGGCAAGACAGCCCGCTACATCCGTGTTCAGGCGAAGCCAAGTAGTTTCGGCGGCTGGCTGTTTGTGGATGAAGTTATCGTGAAATAATACGCCCTGGGTTAATATATAACAAGTTATGTCGCCCTGAAAAGGCAGAAGCTTTAATGATATGCTTTTGTCTTTTCAGGGCGACTTGTTTAATTTAGTTTAAATCCTGAACAATTCTTGTTTATATCTAGGTAAAATTGTATCTTTGCCGTGGAGAAAGCTATGTTCAGTACTGCTGAACTTATATTCAACACTGCTGAACTTAAGTTCAACACTGCTGAACATAGATTCAGCATCGCTGAACGGAGATTTCCTCTAATGATAAAGACTATTATCCTTAAGAGTACAGGTGAATGCATTTAAGGATGCAAACCATCTCTTCCAGGACTACGGTCTCTCTTTATAAATGATGATGTAGAACTTAATAAGGAAAGGAATCGATATGGCAAAGTACAAGTTGCAGGAGATGTCGGATGTTCATCATACCGGCAAGCGTAAGGTTTATCCCAAGATGGTAGTCAACCGCACTCTATCTCGCAAGGAATTCATCGAAAGGATGCAGGGGTATCATCGTGGCATCTCGCCAAGCACCACGGAGGCTGTGCTGATGGATGTGGAAGAAATACTGGTTGAGATGCTCTCTATGGGCTATAATGTGAATCTGGAGGGCCTTGGTACCTTCTCTCTATCCCTAGGTTTCGAGGATGACAAGCCTACGGAGATGCAGGGCGATGACGACAAGATGACCTATCGCAAGGTAGGCGTAAGAGACGTCAACTTCAAGGCTTCTCCCGACTTCATCAAGGCTGTGAAGCAGGAAACCGACCACGATCTGGAGCGAGATATGGGTGGCGTGAAGCTGATATTGAAAAAGAAATATACCCGAGAGGAGCGCATCGCCCGAGCCCTGGATGTCATCGATGAGAATGGCTTCATCGGTCTTACCGACTATGCCTACATCAACAACCTGAGCCGCACCGCCGCCTCATTGGAGTTGAAGGAGATAGCCCATGATGAGACTGTTCCCATCCGCTCTGTGGGGCAGCATAGTCACAAAGTTTGGGTGAGAAGAAAAAAATAAGATAAAGTATGAATTCTCATCATTTAAAAAATCGTGCCTTGAATTGTGTTCAAGGCACGATAAGTGGGGAAGGACATAAGCATTCTATCATTTATCTTCTACCTTCCAATCCTTGATGGTATGCGTCTCCACATCAAAGTTGATACCTACCTTAACGATTGGCAGACCGCAGAGGGCGAAACGCTTCGCATACTCCTTCAAGTCTATCTGTTTCATTGCCACATCAGCACTTTGGTTTAGTTTCAACTCAAAGAGGTAGAGATGGGTGGCAGTACGGAGCACCATATCGACACGTCCCTTTGGCGTGTGAACCTCCACATCCACGTAATTGTCGAGGATGGAGAAGATGACATACATCATCTGCTGATAATGTCCCTCATAATCCGTATTGTCGCAATAAGGAATCGTGCCGAGATAAGTCTGGAGCATTTCAAGAGCACCATCGATGTTGTTGCGGCGGATGGCAGCAGACATCTTGGCGATTGTGGTGGTACCCTTCACCGTATTCATACCTATATAATAAGGTAAAAGACAACGATACAAGCCTACACGAATCTCCTTGTTCGGAATGTCCAAGAGATAGAGCTCCGTCTCTGGGTCATAGCCCTTGATGGTGATGTAGCCACTCTGATAGAGCAACGGCATGATGGTGGTCATCTTCTCGGTTGGAGCATCAAACTCTGACTTATCAGCCTCACAACCGCCAATTTCAGATGGCATCACCTGGAACTTGTTGAGCATGTTGATCAAATAAGTAGGTGTGCCAGAGGCAAACCAATAGTAATCCAAATTGCCATTTGTCATGGCATTGAGCAAGCTGAATGGATTATATACGTCAGGCGAGACATCTGCAAAATGATAACCATCATAGTACTCCCCGAGAGCCGCCAACGTCTCCTCTCTCGTCTTGCCCAACTTCTCCCCCAGGGCATCAACATCTGCTGACATTTGAGTCATCAGTTCTTCCTTGGTAATACCACAAATTCCCGCATACTGAGGCAGCATGCTCACATTCGTGATATTATTCAGTTCACTAAAGATGCTCATCTGCGAGAACTTGGTGATACCGGTCAAGAAGACAAAGCGGAGATAAGGCTCGCACATTTTCAATGGACTATAGAAATTGCGCATAACGTTGCAAAGAACCTGCAAGGAAGTATCCTCGTGTACTACATCCAGCAAAGGAGCATCATACTCATCTATAAGCACAACCACTTGCTTGCCTGTCTTTTGATAAGCAGTCAGAATCAAATCGGTCAGACGATTATTTGCTCCATTCTGAGGTGTTGCAATACCATACGTAGCCTCTTTCTTAGCCAATTGATAGCCCAAATATTCTTCCAACTCCTTCTTTTCCATATGCTTGCCACCCGACATATCAAAATGCAGCACTGGATATTCCGTCCACTCCTGCTCCAGTTTTTCGATGGCAAGCCCTTTAAACAAATCCTTCTTACCCTCGAAATAACTTTGGAATGTAGAAGCCAGCAACGACTTTCCGAAACGGCGTGGTCGGCTCAAGAAGAAATAACATCCACCAGAATGCGTCATTCTGTAAATGTATTCCGTCTTATCAACATAGAGCTTATCTTCTTTGCGAATTCGCTCAAAAGTTTGGATACCCACAGGGTATAATTTCAATGCAGCCATCTTACAATATGCTTTAAGTACTTATATCTGGGGCAAAGATACAAAAAAATATTCATAGCTACAAAGAAATCCCCATTTAGTTTGCGATATCTAACAAAAAACGGATCACCTGCAAAAGCCTTCAGCATAAGCCTATGCTCTTATTGTCTTTCAGTATTATCTGATACAGAAAGGCTTTTTTGTGTCTTAAAGCGAAGAATGTTGTTCTTTTCTTTGGCATTTCCAATTCTTTTCGTTAATTTTGTGGCGTTAATTTAAAAGAAAGGAATAAGATGGAAACGATTAACATTCAGTTTCAAGTACCTTCTACAGGTCAATATACGCTTGACGAATTTGTCGCCAAGCTCAAAGACTATGCTGAAAAATTAGCCAGTTCTATCTCCAAGTCAGGAAACAGTTACCAGGAAACTTATATGAGCCAGGCAGAGCAGGAAGTCTATGTGGCAGAAAGCCTCAACCGTGCTCTTGATGAAATGGAAGCTCATAATAAGAATGGGACTAAGCCGATGAGTTTTGATGATTTTATGGCTAAACTTGATGAGGAGGATTAGTTATGGAAGTTGAAATACGTGTTGGGAATGAGTTCTTAATACAGTTTAAGCGTCTTTCTAAAAAATATCGTTCTTTAAAAAGCGATATTAAAGATTTGAAAGACTCTCTTGTAATTAATCCTTTTCAAGGTACTAGTCTTGGCAAAGGTGTTAGAAAGGTAAGAATGGCAATAGCTAGTAAGGGTAAAGGTAAGAGTGGTGGTGCAAGGGTCATCACTTATAATCTTTACCAGGAAGGAGATTCCATTATCATTGATTTGTTGACAATCTATGATAAAGGAGAAATCTCTAATATCTCTGATGAGTTTATCAGCTTTTTGCTTGATAAACGTGAAAATGGATAATGTGCAGAAAAGGAATCTGGAAAAAAGAATATGGCAGCAACTGTTTTTAATCAAGCACAGCTTGAACTTTTAGATATGATGCAATGGGTAAAAAGCCCGGAGGTATTAGCTGAATTGAAGCAGGTTATTTCTGATTTCTTTGCCAAGAAGGGACAGGAAGAATTAGATGCAATGTGGGAGCGTGGGGAAATGACAGAAGAAAAACTGAAGAGCTTTGAGACATTGCATGAAAGAACTCCTTATCGAGGATTAAGGAATTTGTAGATTATGTGATTGTGGAACTTTATTGTATTTCATAACGAGGATTGCCTTTTAGTATTTCAGATGCTGAAAGGCTTTTTTGTGTCTTAAAATGAAGAAAGTTGTTCTTTTCTTTGGCATTTCCAATTCTTTTCGTTAATTTTGTAGCGTCATTCCTTGGATGGCGGCAATGAGTTGCTGGCGATAATCCTAGGCTTGGCTCTATTTTTTGAGAAAAGACGTTTACTACGTTTCGCTTCTGATGCATTGGAAATTAGGAACTTCAAATGAAAAGTCAGAGAGAGATGGCGGTGGACGTCTACTATAACGTGTAGTATATGCACGGCACAAGTGCGCCCTTTTCGATAGGAGAGGGTGTGCCTTGTGCTACATACATATATACCATGTTGGCGTAGGCGTGTCCTCTTGCTTCTGTTCTTGTTTTTCTAGGGCTCCTAATCCCTCAATGCGCAAGGACGTTAAAGGAAGTAATGACACATCCCCTACGCCAATTCTTTTAGAATAGAATGTCTGCTAATTACTTGATAAAAGTAACTTTAGTAAGATGATAACTAACACAAACGAAAACAATTAAATCAAATGCTTTGGGGATGGGCAGCAGTTAGGAACGAAACTAGCTTCGTTCCATTCCGCTTATGAACAAATACGAACTCGCAAAGAAGATAAACGAACTCGATGGGCTTACGAACGAAGAGAAATCAGAGCTACTGAAGTTGCTTCGTTCGCAAAAGAAGTATGGTCTTGTTTGGGAGGACAAGCCTGAGGATGCTGAGCAAAGAATGGTCAACGAGCAGCCTGTGCTTGTTGAAGTGCCTGAACGTGCCATCCTCAGCGATGACGCTGAGGCTCCAAACCATATTCTTATTGAAGGCGATAACCTCGAAGCCCTTACAGTCCTTAGTTATACCCATGCCGGGAAGATTGATGTCATTTATATTGATCCTCCTTACAATACTCGTAAAAAAGATTTTAAATATAATGATACATATGTTGACCCAGAGGATGATTATAGTCATAGTACTTGGTTATCCTTTATGGAAAAGCGTTTGAAAATTGCTAAAAAACTTTTGGCTGCAACGGGTGTGATATATATACAGATAGATGATAGAGAATATGCACCTTTAAAATTATTATGTGATAGTATCTTTATGGAGTCAAATTGTATAGGGCCATTTATCCAAAATAAACTAAATGCTAAAAATGACACATTGAATATACAGAGAAATCATGAGTATATTCTTTGTTATAGAAAAATGGTTAAGTACATTGATGATAGTCAAACCAAGGTTGCTCCTAATATACTTATTAGTAACAAAATATATAAACCTTTAATTAAGGAAGATGAAAAGTTCTTTTATTTAAATGATAGTATAACAACACGAGGTGAAGGTGGAACATTAAATGCTCGACCTAATTTGGGCTATTCTTTTTATTATCATCCATCTACAAAAGAGTTGTTGCCAATTGTTGATTATGATGTGAATATGGCAAAAACATCTAATGATGAATCTGCTATATACACTTCAAAAGAAGAATTGCTTATGAAGGGATTTGTCGTGATTCGTCCTCCTAAGGTAAGGGGAAAACTTGGGTGTTGGACTTGGGATTTTAAGAAGGCAACAAAAGATAAGAATCTTCTTTATGTAAAAAAGACAAAAAGTCGCTATAATATACATAAAAGAACTTTTGTTCCAAAAGAAAAAGTAGAGCAAATTACTAATGAAACTTATGTCTATGAGGAAGATGTTTATTCGAATTCAAAGAGTATTTTGGAATATTCAACTAATGAAGGAACAGATTCTTTTGTAGAAGTTATGGGGTATGATACAGGATTTAATAATCCAAAGAATGTTAGAATGATTGAATACTTGATGTCTATTATTCCAAATAAAGACTCTATTGTACTAGATTTCTTTGCTGGAACAGGTACAACTCTTCACGCATTAATGCTTTTAAATGAAGAAGATGGTGGACACCGACGTTGTTTTTTGTCAAATAACAACGAAAATGGCATTTGTGAAAAAGTAACTTACGAACGAAATCGCAAGGTTATCCAAGGCTATACCACTCCTAAGGGAGAGGAGGTTCCTGGATTAAAGTCCAATAATCTTCGTTATTACAAAACTCATCTCCTTCCTCGTGAACAAACCATCAAGAACAAGAGAGCCTTGGTGGCTGCATCTACCGATTTGCTTTGCATTAAGAATGATGTCTATAAGGAGCAAACCTATTTTGCTGGCAAAAAGTTGAAACCTTCTTGTGCACGCTATTTCGACAATGGTCAGACTAAGATGTTGGTTATTTATAATGAGTTAACGGTGAATGCCTTTGCTGAGACCATCTACCATATGGAGGTGGACGGAAAGATACTCATCTATGTATTTTCCAACACCCGTTATGCTTATGATGATAACTTTGAGGATGTGCTTGATAAGGTTGAACTGTGTGCTTTGCCTGCTGCTATCTACGATGCATACAGAAATATCTTGCCTGAGCAGGAAATGAAGTTTGAAGATCCAATGACTGAGAGCGAGAATGACACCGATAACGAAGTTACATCAGATAATTCTTCTGAGCAGATGGCATCTTCGGAACATGATACTCAGTTGTCTTTTGATTTTAAATAGAGAAGAAGGAGGTATGAAATTATGATACAGGAAAAGAAATATCAGATAGAGGCAGTTGAGGCTTTGGTTAAGAAAACCATCAAACTGTTGGAGGCGCCAGAAGATAGAAAAAAGCTGGTGTTCAAGGCTCCTACGGGCTCTGGCAAGACCGTGATGGCTAGCAAGATGTTGGATGACCTTACCTCGCAACTGGCAGAAGAGGGTAAAGAAGTGGCCGTTATTTGGATTGCTCCTAATAAATTACATCAGCAGAGTTATATGAGTATGAAGAACTTCTTTTCCGAAACTCATGTCTTGACTCCTGTGATGTATGATGAGTTAGATCATTCTGTGGACGGTTACATCAAATCGGGTGAGGTGTTCTTTGTTAATTGGGAAAGTATTAATAAAGATCGAAATATCCTGGTGCGAGATACTGAGAACTCTTCATCTATTTATGATATAGTTCAGCGAACCAAGGAAGATCATCATTTGCCTCTCATAGTAGTTGTAGATGAAGAGCATATGTTTGGTAGTCGCAATGCCAAGCAATCGGAAAAGGTGTTGAAGAATCTCAATCCGAAGGTCGAGATTCGTATTTCAGCAACACCTTTGCCTTCTTCGTTGAGTTCTGCCGATGATATATATAATGTTCCTCGTGAAGAAGTTATCAAGGAGGAAATGATTAAGGACGGCATTACTATCAACGCTAATGTGAAAGAGGGCGACGAAATGGTGGGCGAGAATGCTTATCTGCTGGATTTAGCATTAGCCAAACGGAAGGAACTCAAAGAGGCATACGAGAAAGAAGGAGTTAGAATCAATCCGTTGTTGCTTATTCAGTTGCCGAATGATAACTCTGAAACCTTGAATGAAGGAGAACGTGCTATTGTGGATATGGTAAAGAATAGACTGGAAACAGAATACGACATCACAACGGATAATGCTAAGTTGGCAATATGGCTATCTACGGAAAAGAAGAATCTTGGGGGATTAGAGAAAAACTATAATCTTACCGATGTCTTACTTTTTAAGCAAGCTATCGCCTTAGGATGGGATTGTCCTCGTGCTGCTGTTCTCCTGATTTTTCGAGACATCAAAAGTACGGAGTTTGGTACACAAACGGTAGGACGAATCATGAGAATGCCAGAACAACATTATTATACGGATGGTATCTTGAACCATGGTTGGGTATATACCAATTTAAGTCGTGATCGAATAGAGATAGTTGCTGATGACATGAGTTATATCACCAAAGCATTGTTGTCTTATCGTCGTGAGCATCTGAACAATGTGGCTTTGACTTCTACCTATAGTCAGTATCTCAGTGCTGACCGCAATCGTTTAGGTCCTGATTTTTATCCTTTGTTGGTGGAGACGTTCAATAATGCTTGGTTTAAACAACCTATTCAGTTGAGCTTCTTTGATTCAGATCCATTTGATGATGATGATAATGAAGATAAAGCTGGTTCTGATAATGGTGGCTTTATGATAGATGTTGATAAAAACAGGAAGCAAGCTGAGCGTATCGACAGTATCTGTTTTGACAAACATACTATAAAGGTGAATATACTCCGTGATGTTGAGATTACTGGTGAAATGGGAACTACTATGGTTGATGAAAACAAGCGTATTTCTTTCACCAGGAATCAGTATGAGTTGAGTTTGGCATTAGATAAATTCTATAAAGATTTGCTGGCTGGTTATGAAAAGGGAGCCGTCAAAGTACTTCATGGTAACATGGATGAATTGATGGGTGAGTACTTAGGTATCTTCGAAACAGACGTGCCAAGTATAATCTTGTATAACAGAAACAAGGGCAAGTTTGCTGCCATCATCAATCGTGCAGTTGCCAAATATACCAAGATTATCAGCGAGCGCAAAAAGAAACGCAAGGAACGTTCTTTCAAGCAATATACTTGGAATGTGCCAGAGATACGAGAGTATAATGAAACCACTTATTCCGAGAATGATGCAAGAAAGAATCATGCCATGCTGCCATATATGCAGTTTAACGATGACTCGTTCCAGGAGCGTGATTTCGAGACGTTCTTGGAAGAATATGCTGATTGCATTGATTGGTGGTATAAGAATGGTGATGAGGGAAGACAGCATTATGCGATTCCTTATACCAAAAAGACGGGCGAGAAATCTCTCTTTTATGTTGATTATGTGATTCGTATGAAGAATGGTCAAATTTTTCTTTTTGATACAAAGGGAGTTGGAAGTGATGAGAATGGTCAAGAAAAGCATAATGCCCTCATCGACTATATGGCGAGTGAAGAGAACAAGGACAAGCATCTGAAAGGTGGTATTATTATACATCAGCAATCGGATGATAACTGGTATTATTCTTCGTTGCCAATAGAGAATACAACAGATTTAACAGGTTGGGATGCTTTCTTCCCAGATAAATATAAATAAGTCATAAACGCTACATATATAATAAGGTGTAATAACGATGGCAAAGGGACTAGATGGAAAATTCTTGCACTATGGCATCCGAAAGGAAGACCTCGACCTGATCAGGACGCTATGCGAGAAGCATGAGATTGACTTCGGCTGGATGAGCGAGGAGATTCTCCGCAAATATCATGCAGCCAAGGTTGATAAGATTGAAATGAATGACGAGGATACTGAGAAGATTATCGCCGAGGCGATTTCTCAGATCAAGTAAAGAACCAAGAATGAAGAACGAAGAGTGAAGAAAAGATTATGATTATCAAAAGAATCAAAATCAAGAACTATAAGACTTATCTGAGTCTTGACTTGGATTTGTCGGTGAGATCCGATCAGCCCATCATCCTGATAGGTGGTATGAACGGTGGTGGTAAGACCACGCTGTTCGAGGCTATCTGTGGGGCTCTTTATGGACTGAAGATTCAGAACAAGGCGCATTTTCAGGAACTCCTGAACAATGGTGCCTTGGGAAAGGTGGAGCCTACTATCGTGCTTGAACTCTCTTTCGAAGGTATGGTGCTCGGACGCAAGCAGCAGTATCTGCTGCGTCGCACTTATAAGCTTAATCCTGCCAACAAGCCTGTGGAGAATGTGCTGCTCAATATGGATGGCACGCCTTTCTCCTATGGCACGGCTACGCCTCCGCAGCAGCGTGCCGTCAACGAGCAGCAGGTGAACAAAATCATCAAGGCAAACCTGCCGCAGGAACTCAGCAAGTATTTCCTCTTTGATGCCATGCAGTCGAGCGAGCTCTTGAAGGAGAATGTCTTTGCCCAAATCATCAAGGATAATATCCAGAATGTGATGGGATTCAACAAGTATCTGTAATTAAAGAATGCTGCCGAGCATCAGCAGCAGGAATGGGCGGCAAGGAGACTGGAGGCGCAGAAGGAGGCTGAAGAATATAATGGGCTTTGCGAACAGCGCAACCAACTGGTGGCTTTGCAGGAGGAGAATACCAAGCACCAGGATGATAAGTATAAATATCTGGTTTCCATTCAGGCTGAATATGATGCCGCCAAGGAAGGTGCCAAGGATTCTGCCGAGACTGCACGGAAGATTCAGGATCTGGAGGCCAGCGTGAAGGATACGCAGGAGTTGTCAAAGCGATATAATGCCCAATTGAAGCAGGTGGTGGATACCTTGGAAATCAACGTGTTCTTTCCGAAACTTGCACAGGGAATCACAAACGAGGTGAATGACATCATCCGACAGAAAGAAGCCTTGAAGCAGGAACGTGAAGGGGTGCTCTCTCTGGAGCAGATGCGTGAGGTAACTACCAAGATTCTTGGTTATCTGAAATCGAAGTGCCTCTGTCCGGATTCCGTGGAGGATGACGATGTGGTGGCTTACCTGAAGAGTCAGCAGGAAGCTTTGCAGCGCAAGGACGACTATGCTTTCCTGGATGAAAGCGAGTTTGATGCGCTCAAGAATCTGCTGGGTGCCAATGCTGTGAATGAGTTTATCGCCCTTAATGACAGTCGTTATGATTTGGAAAAGCGGTTGGAGAACTATGATAATCAGCAGAGTCAGATTGCTCTGCTCCGTCGTAGCATGGTAAGCGGTAATACCGAAATCATCAAGGCATACGAGGAGGCTAGCCGTGAACTCGAAATCTTGAAGAAGGAGGCGAATGACAGAAAGATGAGCATAGAGAAACTGGAGCGGAAGATTCACCAGTTTGATGTGCAGATACAGCAGGAACCTGATGTGAAATATGACATGCTGGTGAAACTGAAACCTTTCTTTGAGGATGTTGCCGACACTCTGCTTAAGCGCAAGAAGGAGAAGATAGAGGAGGATATGAAGGAGCAACTCAACAAACTCCTCATTTCCTACAAGGGCTGCATCGCCAAGGTGGAGCTATCAGACAGTATGGAGAATTTCACCATCCGTCTCTATCACAAGGCAGGAAATGAAATCTCGCTCAACCAACTGAATGCGGCATCCAAGCAAATCTTTATCCAGGTGTTGCTGAAGGTGCTTCGAAATCTGGGCGATTATAATCCACCTGTGATGATAGACACCGTGATGGGAGTATTGGATGAGGAGAGCCGTGATGTGCTGATGGAAGAATACTTCCCGGGACTTGCCGAGCAAACCATCCTGCTTTGCACCACTTCGGAAATCAGAAAGGATAAGGATTACATGAAGCTGGAACCATTCCTCTCCCGTTCTTATACACTGGTAAGAGATGTGGAAAGTCAGAGCACCCACGTGGAGGAAGGATACTTTGGAGTAATGTGTAATGAATAATGTTTCTTATTGACGGAGCAATATATATATGGAAGTAGCATTAGAGAATATACGACAGGCAGAAGGTATGGTAGAAGCCATCATGCCTTTGAAGGAGAAACTGGAGAAGCGTTTGAACCTTTCGCGGCAAGTGGAAGGGGAGAGGGATGCCATGCTAACCCTGAATAAGGTGATGCGAATCTGCCTGATAGCCAGTTTGAGCTTAACGGAGAAGAGAAGTGTGGATGGTTTGGGAGATATCGGATTATCGAAATCTTCTCAGCGCATCATGCCTAGTTTCTTTACCAAGGACAATAAAAAGTCGCTTTTTTCGGCTTTGTTGAAGTTGAGATATAGAGATTGTGAGGTGGATTGGCAGAATGCCAGTATCGTGGATCGCATCGTGGCGAAGGAAATCTATCGGGGTATCGCTTATCTTTCGGAAGATGAGAATCTGAATGCTTTCCTCTTTGCGGCAAGCGACAGGCGACATGGTGGAAGTGGAATTCCTGCCTTGGAGTTGCTGATAGGCGAGTATGCAGAGGATATGGAAGCAAAATTGAATATCAACGGACGTTCGGTATCGAATGCACAGATTCTGGTGGCTGGTACCACGGGTTCGGGTAAGACCAATCTGCTGGCGGTGTTGATTCAGCAGTTTCGTAATCTCTCCACCGAGACGCCTTATCCCGTCAATTTCCTCTTGTTCGATTACAAGGGTGAGTTCTCTGACCCCTCGAATGCCAACTGGCTTATTCATTTCGATGTAGATAGGAGTTGTATTCTCGACCCCGTGGTTGCGCCGTTGCCTTTTACGCCGTTCAAGGATTTTACGGGCAGGACCATCAACGAAATTAATCTCTATTCCACGGAGATGGCTGGTGCTCTCTGCGCTGTAGATCGTGCAACGGTGAGCGCATCCATGAGTAATCGACTGAGTGAAGCCATTGTTGAGGCTTATAAGCAGACGGCAGGCAAGCCTATCACTTTTGAGTTGATGCTGATGAAATATCAGCAGAGAATGCAGAATCCGGATAAGGATGACAGCATCACTTCGGTTTTGAAGCAGTTGATTCGCAATCATCTGTTTGCATCGGAAGATAAGGTGAATTTGGTAGATGAGTGTTTTATCGTGAAGATGGATGCTTTCCCGAAAGATGGTCCGATAGCCAGGGCTATCGTGTATTTCATCATTTCAAAGCTCAATAATATCTATGAGCAGTTGCCGAAGCAGGCTGTGAATGAGGATTATGTACAGATTCGCCACTTCACGATTATCGATGAGGCTCACTATATGCTGGACTTCGATAATCAGCCGCTTCGTAATCTGATTGCTGTGGGTAGAAATAAGGGGTTGAGCATTATCTTTGCCACTCAAAACATGGATAGCTATAAGAGTAGGTTCTTTGATTTCTATGCCAATGCGCAGTATCCGCTCATCATGAAGCAGCAGACTATTTCGGACAGTATCATCAAGGATCTCTTTGGTGTATCGGGTAAAGATTTCCAGGAAATCAAGTCGGCGATAGCTGGTTTGCAGAAAGGCGAGTTGATTATCAAGGATCATACGATGGCTGCCCTTGGTTTGGGCGGTAAACCGTATAAGAAAATAAAGGTGACGCATCTCATTTGATGCGCCACTTTTTTATATGATATGCCTTGTTGCCGCTGATTTGCAACAAACTTTGGTCTAGTTGCCCCTGATTTGCAACAAAAACGACCTTTTTTTGCCACTGATTTGCAACAAAAGCAAAAAACTTCTCAATTCATATTCTATTTTTCCTTTTTATTCTTTACTTGAAGCTGAGCTTGCCTTCGGCAATCTTCTTGGCTTCCTCTGGCTTGTTGGTAGTAACGAAGTCAACGCCGGAATCTACGCATTTCTGAATCTCCTTCATCTGGTCGATGGTCCATACATTCACCTTCATGCCCAGGTCGTGACTCTCTTTAATCCAGTTCGGATTTTTGAGGAGAGCACCACCATAGTAGTCGATGCCGGCAAAGCCTTTCTGCTTGATGACTTTGGGAGCCACGTCGCTGCCCAGATAGTAAACCCGGGCTTGTGGGTTCAGCTTTACGAGTTCCTCGCAGGCATGCATGCTGAAAGAGATGTAATCCACCTGCTTCTCCATGCCGGTTGCCTTTACTAAATCAAGGCAAGCCTTTACGCATCTGTCTTCACGCTCAGGAGTCTGATGTGGCTTGATTTCTAAAATCAGCTGCATGGGAGCAAGCTTCTTGCCAGCCTCCAGGTAGCTCTTCAGCGTGGCGATAGGCTCACCGTTGGCAAGTTTCAGATTCTTGATGTCGGCATACTTGGCATCCTCGATGATGATGCCATGGATGTCGTCGTCATGGTTTACCACCACGGTGCCGTCTGTGGTGATGTGTACGTCAAACTCGCTTCCCCAAACATCAGCCTTCTTGGCATTCTGCATGGCAGCGATGGAGTTTTGGGCTGCACCCTGACTGTTCCAATGGCCACGATGGGCTATCACCTTTACTTGAGCCATGGCGGAAGATGCCAACAGCATCATTCCGCACAATATCATACTAGTCTTCTTCATATTCTTCTTAAAAAAACTTCTAATAACGTCTGAAAACGTCTGAGATAACTTCTAAAAATCTATTTAAAATCTGTATCTTATACCCAACTGGCACTGGTAAGGATTACCATTGCCACCAGCTACGCCGGCGTTGGTATTTACGGCATACTTATACAGCTTCTTCTCCTGGTCGAAACCTGTGATGTAATAGAGAGGAACGGTAGAAAGGTTCTTGCCTACACCCCAGTCTTTGTTGAGAAGGTTTGCCACGTTGAATACATCCAGTGAAACTTCCAGGGCATGGGTCTTGTAAAGCTTGAATGCCTTCTCCAAGTGGAGGTCGAAGGTGCCGTAGAAACCGTTTACGCCGCCATTGCGCTCAGCCATCTTGCCATAGTTGTTCTGCAAATACTCCTTGAACTTCTTCTCCACCTTAGGGTTAGCCATCAGGGTTTCGAAGCCCTTGCGGATGCCTGCATCGGTGTTAGGGTCGTTAGGGTCGAAGATGTAGGCGAGGTCGTTGGTTGCCACGAAGTCACCATTCACGTTGCCGCCTACGATGGTAGAGTAGCGGGTGCCGCCTATGCCAGAGAAGCGGATACCTGCCTGGATGCCCCAGAAGGTTGGTGCTGTTCCGTAAACCACCAGCTTGTGGCGGAACTGCCCGTTACCATAGCTCAGCTGACTCATGTCGCGTGGGTCATCCTTCACCATCTTTACCAGTGTTGAGGTGTTTGCCACGTCGCCATTATAGGTGTTGTTGTCCTTTACGCTGTTCCATGTATAGCTGAATGAGAGGAATCCATCCTTGAAGTATCTCCAGCTACCGTCGATGACGAAGGCAAACTGGTTTACCTTTCCGATGGTGTTAAGCTCCAGTACACGACCTATCTCCTTGGTCTTTCTGCCTTCCAGCCAGTTGGTGTTGCCCTTGGCATCGATGGTGTTGGCAGGCACATAGACGCCACGTCCACCTTCGTTTTCCAATCTGAAGTAAGGCTCATCCACCATGTTCTTGTCGATATAGAGATAGTTGTGGCGAGCCAGAGTCATGTATCCTGCTACGCCCATCTTGAATCGGTCGCTGAAGTAGTGGGTATACGATAGGTTTGCCTTGTAGATGGTTGGCACCTTGGAGCCCTCCTTGTTGCAGTTGATGGTGACGAGCTTCTCTACATTTGGATTCTTCAGCAGATCAGCACCCGGAGCTGTGGCTGGGTTCTGACGATAGCTTGGGAAGTTAGGAGTAGGGATGAGGCTCGCATCCTGGGTATCGATGGTTACGATGCGGCTTCCGTCGAACACCTGACTGTTTACCGTGGCGTAGTTGTTGATGTCTGATGCGAAGATACCGCCACCAAGCTTCAGAATATCGGTATGCTTGTTGTTGATATCCCACTGCAACTGCAATCTTGGCTGTACCAGGAAGAGGCCGATGCCCTTGTCGGTTCTTACACCGAGAAGACGGTCGGCTGGTGCGTAGTAGTTGCCATGGTCAAGATAGGAAGCGTTGTCGATGCGTACGCCGGCTGTGAGGTCGAAGCCCTCGAAGAGCTGGGTGTGCAACTGACCGTAGATACCTGCGTTTACGATGCGCTGGGTTACCTTCTGGTTCTTTTCGCCTTCTACCATATATACGTCGCGGGCATATCGGTAAGGGGTCATGTTGTTGAAACTGTCGAGTCCCTTGAAGTAGAAACGTCCGTTGGTTTCGCTGCCATAGAGTGAGGAGAGGTGAGAATACATCACGTCCAAGCCCAGGGTATAGTTGATCTTGCCTGCATTGATGAACAGGTTATCTACAAACTGATATACGTTGTCGTGGAAATTCTCTGGGGTGAATCGCTGTCCGCCTATCTGGATGTTGGTCATCAAGGTCTTTCCATCTACTTCCGATGCTACGTTCTGCACGATGGCACGTGGGATGGTGCCGTTAGGCAGGAGACTGTTTGCCTTGGTCTCTTCCATCGAATACATCCATTGCACTTTCGCCTCGTTGGTAATCTTTGGTCCGAATACGCTGCGGAGAGATGCCATCAAGCTGTTATCTGAGGTGTTGCAGTCGGAGTAAGACTCCAGGAAGTTGATGGTGGTATTGTCACCCTGGCTATATGGCTGCTTGTTGATGTTCAGGTTGTTGCGAACACTGAGCAGATTGGTTGGGTTGATCTGCCAGTCGATGCGTGCGAACACGGAGTTGGTGTTTGATTTCTTGTCAAACGAACCGTACTCCGGCTGGTTAGGCAGCCCGTATTTATCTTTTGCTATCTGGGTGAAGGCATCAAGTGTAGCTTGCGACAGATTGTATCTGCTTTCATCCGATACTCCATGAATGTCGGCGATGCGCAATGGCTTGGTGTCCTGCTGATGATCCCATGCCACGAAGAAATGCAGGCGGTCTTTGATGATAGGTCCACCCAGCGAGAAACCATACTGATAGGTGGAGAAATCAGAGGTACGCTTGTTGCCGAGGATGTCGTACTGGCTGGCGAGCCAGTCGGTGCGGAGATAGGAGAATGCCGAACCCTTGAGGGTGTTGGTACCCGATTGGGTTACGGCGTTGATGAGTCCGCCACCTGCACGGCCATAGGTTACATCATAGGCATTGGTTACCACCTTAAATTCTCTCACGGCCTCCATGGTCATGGCGTAAGGACTGCCTTTTCTGGTATTGGCAGCACCGCCGGAGATAGAGTTCTTGGATGACATGCCATCGATGTTGAAACCGGTGGAAGAGGCAAGCTGACCGCTGAGGTTCATGCCGTTGCTCAGCGGAGAGAGGTCGATGAGCGAAGTGAAGTTACGTCCGTTTACAGGCAGTTTCTTGATGTCCTGCGCTGTAACGCTGGTTGATGCTCCCTCGTTATCCACGTTCTTCTTCAGAGAGTTTGCCACCACTTCGATCTCTTTCAATTCCTGGCTCTGGTCGCTCATGGTGAAGTCAACACGCAGCATATCGCCCTGGTTGAGCGAATAGCCTGTGCGCTTCTGGTCACCATAACCAATGTATTTGGCGGTGATGGTGTAAGGCGAACCGAGTGGAATTTCTCGGATGGTATAGTTTCCGTTGGTATCAGTGGCAGCGGAAACGGTGAAACCTGTAGACTCGTTCTTTACGGTTACCAAGGCACCGATTACAGGTTCTTTGGTGTTATCCACAATCTTTCCAGTAACGGTGGCACGGGTGTTCTGTGCAAAGAGGCACGTGGTGCTACCAGCCGCCAACAGCGCTGCTGTGGCGACAAATCGAATTGAATTCATAAAATACAATCTTTGGTTTATAAGAGTTTATCGTGATTCTGCCGAATATCATAGAATTCTTCTATTCCTATTTCCTAAAAGAATTCTTCTGCTATTTCCTGAATACTTTCTTTTACTTTCTCATAGCTGTGAGTGTACTCTCCACATCGTTGAGCATTTTGGCAGTACTCTTGCGGCTAGCCTTGAGCATCTGCTGTTCCGACTGTGGGTTGATGGATGTGAAGTAATTGCTACCCTGTGCCAATTTCTTCTTGTTGCCATCATAGAGTGAATAGTTCACGTAGTGGAAGATGGTCTTGAAAGGCTCTTCCTGATACTTGAGATAGTGATTGTCGAGGAGGAGGAGATAATCGGCTCCTGCCTGGTCGAGCATGCCACGGAGTTGGGTGGCGTTGACGAATGTAAGGTCAGATGACTGGTTCTCGCCTTCGCCTGTGGTCTTGATATCCTCCAGGATGTCGTGGTAGGTGCCCTGAATGGCATTACCGTCTACATAGGTGAAGTTTGCCTTTGATTTCTGGGCAAGTTGTGCGAGGTTGTCTTCTATCACCTTATTATATATGTAGCATACGCTGTCTGGGTTGATCTGCGTATCCTCTGCCAGCATATCAGTAACGAAATAGTTTGATTTCACGTTGTCTTGAGCGCCTATCACGAGTACGCGATGGGCTTTTACTGCGTTGCTGGTGGCTTTGCCTTCCAATTCTGGTGTGCCAGCCATCATGTTGCTGCTAACGAGCATGGTCATCATCAGCAAACTACCTTTTGCAAATGTTTTCTTTCTCATTCTTCTTCTTCTTTTCTATGATAATCTTTTCTGGTTGCAAAGGTAGGGGTATTAGATTACAGGAGAAATGCAATGGTGATACAATGTTTTGAATGAATTGTTTCAAAAAAATGAAGGTGGAACATCGGGTTCGATGCTCCACCTTTTATATATATACCTTATTATATATACATCTAAAAAAGCTTTATTCCGCCAATCGGATGCTCATCGGGCTTACGGTGATGAGGCGCTTCTTGTAGAGGTCGCCTATGGCACGCTTGTAAACCTTCTTGCTCACGTGGAAACGCTCGTAGATGTCGTCGGCCTCGCTCTTGTCGCCAAGGTTGCACTCGCCGTCGTTGTCCAGAAGATACTGGTAGAGGGTTTCGGCGAAATCGGCAGTCTGCTGGATGCCGGTCTTCTGCAGGGTGACATCTATCTTTCCGTCAGGGCGAACTCTTCCGATGTATCCCTTCATCTTGTCACCCGTGTGGATGTACTGGAAAATCTGGTCCTGATAGAGAAGACCCGGATACTGGTTATCAATGATAACCTTGAAGCCGAGGTCGGTCTTCTGCCAGATGAGGAGATCCACCTCTTCGCCATGCTTGTAGTGAGGATGGTCTTCGTTGAGATAGCGCTCAATCTTGGCAGAGGCAACGATGCGATAGCTCTCCTCGTCGATGTGGATATGCACGATGTAGGAGTTGCCGAGCACCATGCGCTTCTTCTGCTCGCGGAATGGGCAGAAGATGTCCTTCATCAGCCCCCAGCCCAGGAAGGCTCCGTATTCGTTGACCCATTTCACTTCGAGATAGGCGAAGTCGCCCACCTTAGCCAATGGGGTTTCGGTGGTAGCGATGAGTCGCTCATCCTGGTCGAGATAGATGAAGACATCCAGTTCGTCGCCGATGCCAGCGTCTTCAGGAACGTAGCGGGATGGAAGGAGAATCTCTCCCTCGTCACCACCATCGAGATACAGTCCGAAATCTACTTTCTTTACGATGCGAAGGCGATTGTAATCGCCGAGTTTTATCTTTTTTGCCATATCATATTATTTTCGAGAATATAAGATGCTTTTATCCGTTTAAGGATGCTTTTGTCCGTTTGAATTTTAGATGCAATCTGCAGATGATTCTGGTTCTTCTGCAGCAGACTCTTCCTTGTTATCGGCAGCACCAGCCTCCACCGTCTTCTCTATCATTCCATCCTTGAGATGGATGGTGCGGTCGGTGATGGACGCAAGACCCTCATCGTGGGTAACGATGACGAAAGTCTGACCGAACTTGTCTCTGAGGTCGAAGAAGAGTTGGTGAAGCTCAGCCTTGTTCTTGGTATCGAGACTTCCTGATGGCTCATCGGCAAGGATGACGGCAGGATTGTTGACCAAGGCTCTTGCCACAGCTACACGCTGCTTCTCACCACCAGACAACTCGGCAGGCTTGTGGCTGGCTCTATCGCTCAAGCCCATGAATTCCAATAACTCCTCGGCACGCTCCTTGGCTTCCTTTCTGCCCTTTCCGGCGATGAAGGCAGGAATCATGATGTTCTCCAGGGCGGTGAACTCTGGGAGAAGCTGATGGAACTGGAAGACGAAACCGAGATGCTGGTTGCGGAAATCGCTCAGTTTCTTGGTGCTGAGGCTGCGCACATCCACACCATCCACCTCTATGCTGCCACTATCAGGCTTATCGAGGGTACCGATAATCTGGAGAAGAGTGGTCTTGCCGGCACCACTAGGTCCGACGATGCTTACCACTTCGCCCTTGTCAATATGCAGGTCGATGCCCTTAAGCACCTGCAGGGAGCCGAAGCTCTTGGTTATACCTTTTATATCTATCATTTTCTTACTCAAAATTATTTTGCAGGCAAAATTAAGCAAAATATTTGGAAATGCCTAATTTTAAGAGATAAAAAGAAAAAAAGAGCCTTATTTTATGTAATAAGACTCTTTTGATAAAATAAAAATCTTTATTTCAACCCGTCGGCATCGCCTGTGGTCTTCAATCCGTTGCTCTTTTCCCTAGGGGTGATATTCACTTTCTTTGCCACGGTGTTCTCGATGAGATTGGCATCGAATGCCATCTTCTTGTCGGTGCAGGTGATATCCTGGAAGGTGAAATCTACCAGACGGTATTTCTCGCTCTTGCCCACATCGAAGAAGTTGTCACAATCCATCTGGATGTTCTTGATGGTGATGTTGTTGCATTGGCTCAATGGCATGTCCTTGCGGTCACCAGGCTTGAAGAACTGGGTCCATGGACGGATGACGAGGAAACTGCCTGTGGTGCCCTGGATGTTATCCACGGTTACGTACTCGTAATGCTGGGGAGTATCTGGGCGCATCTTCAGCCAGAGCACGCGCTGTGCCTTATCCACCTTGATGTTGCGGAGCACGATATTGCGGTCTTTCACGCTCTCGCTGCCAAGAGTCAGACAGCCATGCACGGTTCCATAATGGCAGTTCTGGATGAGCACGTTATACACCGGACCATTTTCCGGTGCCTGGTCTGCCCAGGTTCCCTTACCGCCCTTGATGGCGATGGCATCATCGTTGACGCTCATCTCACAGCCATCTACCAGCACATCGTGGCAGACATCAATGTCGATGGCATCGCTGCTTGGTGCCTTCATGCCACTGGTAGGGGCGAAGATGGTGCAGCCCAGGAAGCGGACGTGGTGGCAACGGTAGATGTGGTTGGTCCAGAACGGACTGTTCTGAATATGCACATCCTGCAAGGTTACGTTGCTGGAGTTGCTGATATAGACGAGGCGGGGACGCTGTGCATCTTTGTTGGTGCATTCACGGTTCCAGGTGCGATGAATCCAGAACTCCTCCCAATAGTGATAACCGTTTCCATCGATGGTACCGGGACCGGCAATGGTGAAACCATCACATTTGTCGGCATTGATGAAGGCGGAGAAGTATTTGCAGGTTTCGCCCTCAATGCGGGTTTCCACTACAGGGAAGTTGGCGATGCGGTCACTGCCTTTCAGTTTTCCGCCTTCCGAAACATAAAGATGGGTCTTTGGCTTAAAGAAGAGGGCACCACTCTGATAGGTTCCGGCAGGTACCACGATGACGCCACCGCCATCTTGGGCAGCACGGTTGATGACCGCCTGGATAGCCTGGGTCTGAATCAGGGTACTATCTGTTTTCACGCCATAGTCGGTGAGAACGTATTTCTTGCCCAGGGTATCCACGTTCACCTTCTGGGCGTTGCAGAACCAGGCATCCATCTTCGTTCCATCAGGCCAAAGTTCGGTTTGTGCCTTCTTCGCTTTCTTCTGTTTCTTGGCGGCGTTGGCGCTTAGTGGCGAAAACGCCACCAGGCAAGCCATCAGCCAGATATATTTCTTCATGATTTGTTTTCTTTTTTACCTTTAAAAGCCTTTTTACTTTTTTACCTTTAAAAAGCCTTTTACTTTTTTACCTTTAAAAGCTTGTAATACTCTGCAGCACCAAGCAGGAGGCAACCTGTGCCGTAGTCCTCAAAATCAGGAACAGAGGTGAAGGTGACAGGCTGACCGGCTGCAGGATCCTTTCCGGTACCCTGGTTGTAGCCGATGAAACCATCCTCGTGAACGGATGCGGCAAGCGCCTTCCATGCTTTGTCCATCGCCTTCTGATAGGTGGCTCTAGGAAGAATGCCCTGCTGAACACCCCATGCCATACCATAGAGGAAGAGACCTGTACCGGTCATCTCAGGACCGCCATAGTTGGCTGGACAAACGAGGCTTACGTTCCAGTAGCCATCCTCGCGCTGGCATTTCAGGATAGCCTTACTCATAGAGATGAAGTCTTTCTTCAGATACTGATAGTACTTATCTGTCTTTGGCAAAGTCTCCATCACGCGGACCAGGGCTGCATATACCCAACCGTTGCCGCGGCTCCAGTAGCAGTTGCTGCCGTCCTTCTCCTTGTAAGGTGGCACGTAGTCCTTGTCTCTCCACCAGAGACCTTCTTTTTTGTTGAAGAGACCATTAGCCAGTGTATCACGGCTCCATTTATAGGAATTCATCGCATAATCCAGATACTTGCGCTCGCCGGTAATCTTGGCATACTTGGCGTAGGCTGGCATCGCCATCTGGATAGCGTCAATCCAAGTCCAGTAGTTCACCCGGTTGGTGGCCATCTGATGGTCGAGGTTCTCCTTTACCTTGCTCAAGTCTTTTTTGCCACCGGTCTGAACGTAGCGGTCCATGTAGGTTTGCTGGCAGCACTGGTTGTCGGCATCGGTATCGTTCACGCTGCCACGGGCTGTCCATTTGTGATAATCCGCCCACTTGTCGGTATAGTCGAGATAGCGCTGCTGAGGGTCAATCTCGTAAAGCGCCATCAATCCCTCGTAATACACGGCACGGGTCCAGAGGTTGCTGGTGCGGACTTTCTTCACGAATGTGTCGAGAGTAGGGTCGCTGTACTTTGTCATGAAGTAGTTGTTGGTTCGATTGGCTACTTCCAGGATTTCATTTTGCAATGCGGTCTGGGCAGACATTGAGGTCAAGCTCATGAGCATGCAGAGCGATGAAAAGATCTGTTTCTTCATTTGTCTTGTTATTAATGTTTGTTTATTATTAATTGATTTCCACGAGTTTTACGGTACTGTTGAGTCCGCTTGGCACAGGAGTCCAGTTCTCGTAGGTGGTCTTCTTGTAGTTGATATCTACCACGTTGATTTCCTTCATCTTGCGCCACTTTACTCCCTGACGGTCGAGTTCTGCGATGCGGTTGGCAGGCAGGTTGGTAACCTCGATGCGAAGGGTATTCTTGCCCTTTACCAGCTTGTCCTGACAGTTGAGGATGTAAGGTACAGCCCAGGCACAACCCACGTATTCGCCGTTGATATAGACACGGGCACTCTCTCGTACATCTCCCAGATCGATAGCCCACTGTCTCTGGGCATCATCCTTCGACAGCTTGATGGTGGTTTCGTAAACACCCGTTCCCATCATCACCTTCGCCTTGTCGCTGAGGCTTTCCCAGGTCTTTACTCCCTTGAGGTTGAAGGTTTCGCCCACCTTAGGAGCATCTTCGGTGAATGATAGCTTCCAGGCATTCTCTGTCAGGTCGATGGTCTTGCTATCCGCAGCAGCGATGGCTTCCTTGCCGCCTACCTTCACCTTAGAACCAAGTTTCCACTCATTCACGGGTTTGTTCGATGTGATGAGGATGCGGCTCTCGCCACTCTTCAGGTTCAACTGGATACCCTTGTCGCCGATGGTTGCCTCGTGGTATTTGCCCGTCATTGGATTATACCAGAGACCATTCTTCTCGTTCACGGCCAAAGCAATGCTAGAAGCGATGTCCTTGCTGGTGAGGTTGGCGATGAAGTAATGATGGCCGATGCTGTTGGCACGGCGGATCATTTTCAAGCCCAGGTTCTTTCTCATCAGTTCCGGTTTTGCCGCCTGTTCCATTGCCTTGATGTTGTCGCCCTTGATGATCTTGGCGCCCTGTGCCTTGAGGGCTGAGATATGCTGGATCACATCGCTTGGCATGATGTTGTTGCCAGGAATGATGATGCCCTTGTATCGGGTTCCGGCAGCAGTCTCTACCATTCCATCCTTAAAGGTACACGTGCGGAGATACTTGTCGCTGATGTAATCGCAGTCGAATCCTGCCTTGTCGATGTCGAGAATCACCTTGATAAACTCCGGTGCCTTCTTCGCCATGCTGTGGATGTCGAATTGCATCAGCCAGTTCTTGGTATCCTTGCGCCACATATCTCTTACTGGCAGATAAACCAGGAAATCGTTGTCTGGCTGTCCCCACTGCAGATAGGTCTGGCAGTTGGTGATGTATTTCATCAGTTCCGGTGCATCGCGCCAGATGCTGTTGGTAGGACTCATATCCACCGAAGCATAGAACTTCCAGCCTGGCCATGGATCGTTCTTAGGCGAATAGGCGGTGCCATGGAAGAACATGTGATTTACGCCGGCGCAGAACATCAGGTCCATATCCGGTTTCATCTGGCTCAGGGATGTGCGGAAGTGCTCGGTGAGCCAGGTGAAGGTTTCGCTGGATGTATATTTCTTTCCGGTGATGTGCGCAGCCGATGGAGCATATTTCAGCATGCTGAGGTCGCTGAAGTTTGGACGGGTCTTTCCCGGATCCTTGCGCAGTCCCTTGATGCCGAAGTTGGTCAGTCCGAAGCCTTCAATCTCCGGAATGTCAACGGCAGCATAGCAATCGATGAGGTTGGCTGGTGAACCATGTGCCTGGTTGCGGGTGATGGCACCACGCTTGTTCGCCCATGCCGTCCACTGTTCTGTAAAGTTCTTGAGCAGCATATCGCCCAGGGTTTCACGGTAATCGCTTACCACTACGGCATCGCCATCGAGGAACTCTGGGAACTTATCCTGCAGTTTGTATCCGTGGTATTTCTCAAATTCTGTCAGGAGGGTAGGAGTCCAGTTGGCACCATATACCTCGTAGCTGTCATTGAAGAAGGTATGCGGATATGGAGTCTTGGATGCCACGAAGGCGCTGTCGATGTGCTGCAGATAATTAGCTACGGCAGTAGAGTCGAAATGGTCGATAACGTATCCCTCTCCTCCAGGAGCAGCACGTTTCACCTTCTGTCGGGTGCGGCTTTCATAGAGAGCGATGACGCGTTTCTTGTATTTCTCACCCTCTACAGGGAATGCCTTGATGACCTTCAGCTTGGCGAAGGCACGCTCTTTCTGTGGCACGTTGAATTCTATCTCCATCAGTTTCTGCTTCACATCCACGATGGTATCTACGAATACCGCCTTGCATGCCGCCTCGCTGATAGGTACCCAAGGACCACCGAAAGGCCAACCTGTACCTGTTGCCATATCGGTTTCGATGCCCACCTGCTTGTTTTCCTTCTCCACGAACTTGAGCATGTCCATCCATTTAGGCGAGAGATAAGGAATATCGTTCTTGTCGTTGCCCTGCACACCGTAGAGGGGTGTGATTTCCACGGCACCGATGCCCGCCTTGGCGTATTCGCCAAGGTTCCACTTCAGATTCTCTTGATCCACGGCAGATCCCATCCACCACCATCTTACGCCCGGTTTGGCTTCCTGGGTAGGGGTAGGGAGGAGCTGAGCCTGGCAGTTGAGTGATGACATCAATGCCATAGCAAAGGATAATCCTATGAATTTATGATTTCTTTTATAGTTCATCATATTGGGTTTTATAAAGTTGTTCTTAATTGTTTATTCTTCGTCTGCAAAGATAGCGAAAAATACCCAATAATAGCAGTATTATGATTCTTAAAAATGTAAAATAGTACAAATATGCTAGGTGTTTTGCCAAAAAGTTAAGGAAGTACATAAAAAAGATGACCTTGCAAACCCCGAGGTATCTAAAAAGGAACGGTAATCATCGGCTGATGATCACCTTAAAATCACGAATATACCAAGTATGGCTGCATGTTTATTTGGTATTCTCCTCAAAATGATGTACCATATGGTGAATTCTACGATAATCTCGTAAATATCTGTGCTATTATATTACGAAAAGCTCGTAAAACGTTAAAATATAGCTGTATTTATGTTTTTTAACGAAGATTGTTTTGTGCTTATACGAAAAGTTCGTAGATTTGCAGCGTGATTTAGAAACAAGAATGTTGAATTTAAAAGAATAAAGATAAAAATATGGAAAAGCTGACGAATCAGGAAGAAGATATTATGCTTCGAATATGGCGATTGGGCCGATGTGCCGTGAAACAGATTATGGAACTGTTGCCAGAACCTCGTCCACCTTATACTACAGTGGCTTCTATTGTGAACAATCTGAAGCGCAAGGAATATGTCAAGGCGGAGCGGGATGGCAAGGGGTATGTCTATTCTCCACTCATAGCCGAGAGCGATTACAAGCGGAAGTTCCTGTCGGGTTTCGTGAACGATTACTTCAAGAATTCCTTCAAGGAAATGGTTTCCTTCTTTGCTAAGGATGAGAAAATCAGTCCCGAGGACCTCAAGGATATTATCCGGGAAATCGAGAGTTCGGAAGAATAACTCGAGAACTTTGATGAATAAATCAAGCTTTCGGAAGAATAATTATTAAGTTCATTTCAAACAAAAAACGAAACTGTATGGCAATATATCTTATAAAAATCAATGTAGCCCTGATGCTGCTTTATGGCTTTTATCGCCTCACGGTGAGCCGCGATACTTTCTTCGCTCTTCGCCGCCTTACCCTCTGGCTCATCTATGCCGTTGCCCTGATGGTTCCGGCGCTCAGTCTGGAATATTGGGTGCGCGATACACCAACGATGGCGAGTATGGCACATGTATATGCCGACACGTTTTATCCCGTGGTGGTTGTAAAGGCTCAGGCTCCCAGTATTACCTGGATGGATATGCTGCAGGGCATCTATTGGGCAGGAGTTGCAATTCTCTCATTGCGTTTGGTATGGCAGCTCTTCAGCATCATCCGCCTTGCGGTTATTTCCCGGAAGCAGGAGGTGGAAGGCATAACGGTACATCTTCTCAGAGGCGAGGGGAGTCCGTTCTCCTTCTTTCGCTGGGTGTTTATGTATCCATCTACCCTGGAGGGTAAGCAGTTGCACGAAGTGATGGTTCATGAGTGCACCCATGTTTCGGGTCTCCATTCCCTGGATACCCTCTTCTCCGAACTTTTCTCCATCGCCTGCTGGTTTAATCCGTTTGCCTGGCTGATGAAGCAGGAAGTAAGAATGAATTTGGAATATTTAGCCGATGAAAGTGTTTTATCTGATGGCAACGCGCGCAAATCCTATCAGTATCACCTTCTAGGTTTGGCATATCGACAGCCGAATGAATCGACCAAGATTGCTAATAATTTTAATTTATTACCTCTTAAAAAAAGAATTAAAATGATGAACAAACGTAGAACTAGTGAAATGGGCAAGGCGAAGTACCTCCTTTTCGCACCTTTAGCAGGAGTGTTGCTTATGGTGAGCAACATCGAGAGTGTGGCTCGTGAGATTGGCGAGCAGCTTCCGGAAGTAGCCGAGGTTCAGCAGAAGGCTGAGCAGGCTCTGAATGCTGATGTGGCTGTGGCGAATCCGACGGCTGAAGAAGCAAAAGCTGCCGCAGAAGCCAAAAAGGCTGAAGAAGCTAAGGCTGCTGAATTGGCAAAGTCGGAAGCAGAACTGAAGGCGGAAGCAAAGGCTTCTGATGCGACAGCCCCAGCCGATACAACCAAGAATGTGGTTTATGATGTAACAGAGACATTGCCGCAATTTCCTGGTGGTCAGGGAGTGATGATGAAGTATCTGGCTGCAAACATCAAGTATCCGGCTTCCGCCGTCAAGGCCAAAAAGCAGGGCCGTGTGATTGTAGGCTTTATCGTCCAGAAGGATGGTAGCATTACGCATGCCAAGATTGTCAGATCTATAGATCCGGAACTTGATGCTGAGGCTTTGAGAGTCGTGAAGGGGATGCCTAAGTGGACTCCTGGTACACAGTTAGGTAAACCGGTGAGCGTAAAATATACCCTCCCTGTAAAATTCTTTCTTCAGAAAGATGCAACCCCAGGGAAAAAGAAGTAAAGTAGAATATCAATTTCGGGTTATAAAAAGAGCATAAATCTCATCTCATCAATAGAGTATGAATTCTCTATTGGCATGTAGAATGAAAAGGGCGGTTTTCTTGCGTGATGCAAGGAAGCCGCCTTCTGCATTTTTTCACGATTTTGAGGGTTATGCCAAATGTCATAGCCCAAATATCAAAAGAATAGGTTGGATATGAAGGGAAATCACTACTTTTGCAGCAGAAATTTTAAACAAGCTAATAACAAGATTACAATGAATAGCGTATTAGAAGGTCGTCCTGCTTTGAAAAAGGAGGTCGAGAAGATTGCTGAAGTTGCCGGATACCTCTGGCAGAATGGTTGGGCTGAGCGTAATGGTGGTAACATCACCGTAAACATCACCGACTTGGTAGATGACGAAATCAAGGCTTTGCCTGCTATCAGCGAAGTGAAGCAGATTGGTACAGCATTGCCAGCCTTGAAGGGTTGCTACTTTTTCTGCAAGGGTACAGGCAAGCGTATGCGCGACTTGGCTCGCTGGCCTATGGAGAACGGTTCTATCATCCGAATCCTCGATGATTGCGCCAGTTATGTCATCATCGCTGATAATGCCGTGATGCCAACATCTGAGTTGCCTAGCCACCTGAGCGTTCATGCCCGTCTTATCGAAAAGGGTTCCAACTACAAGGCTACCGTTCATACTCACCCTATCGAGCTTATTGCCATGAGCCACAACAAGAAGTTCATGGGCAAGGATGTTTTGAGCAACCTACTCTGGAGTATGATTCCAGAGACCAAAGCGTTCTGTCCACTCGGTCTGGGTATTGTTCCTTATCAGTTGCCAGGCAGCTTGAAGCTTGCTGAGGAGACCTTGAAGGAGTTGGAAGACTATGATGTAGTGATGTGGGAGAAGCATGGCGTCTTTGCCAAAGGTTTGGACGTAATGGATGCTTTCGACCAGATTGACGTGCTCTCTAAGAGTGCGAAGATCTACATCGATTCCAAGTGTATGGGATTCGAGCCTGATGGTATGAGCCAGGAAGAAATGGCTGAGATGACCGAGGCTTTCAATTTGCCAAGATAAGGTATAGGTTTTTCTATGAATAGTTGATATAGTGTTGTTAGTAATATTTTGATATAAATAGGTTTACTAGATATACATTTTCCCCCGAACATCGTGAGATGCTCGGGGGCTTTGTCTGTATCTAAGCTAACTGACATCTTTATGTCAATCCATGTGGAAAAGTTCTTCTAGCGGAATGCTGACAGGCGAATTATCTGGATTCACCTCCATGATGTCTGCCATCATATCCCACCATTTCTGGGTGATAGGATCCACGTTGGTCGTGTCCTGGCTGTTGGTATCGCTGTCGCATTTCTGAACGGCAAAGAGCAGGTTGGTGTCCTTGTCCCAGAAGATACTGTAGTCGCTCACTCCCTGATTCTTGATCATCTGTTTCAACTCTGGCCAGATTGCAGCATGGCGCTTGGCATATTCCTTTTCGTATCCCTTCTTGAGATACATCTTAAATGCAAATCTTTTCATATCATTCTATATTTTGAAGTTAAATCAACTGTGGCAGGAAGCTTGAGATAATCAAGACGATGATGCCGACGATTAATACGGTGATGGTCTTTGATGAGCATCCCTTCCATTCCTTCAGAATGATGCCCCATACATTTGAGAACACCACGTTGAGTGCCATCAGGATGCAGAAAGACAGAGTCATAAGGGTAGGGGATTCGGTGAGGAAACCTTTTCCTAATGACAAGCCGAAGAACTGACTGTACCACAAGGCACCAGCTAGGGCACAATACAGGATGTTGTTGCTCCAAACCTCCTCGTTCTTATAATCGCTCCAAGTATGATTCTTGGTGTTCTGATAGAAACAGTAGATGGCATTGGTAATGAAACCACCCACGGTAACGAGGAAGGTAGCAGGCAGGGTCTTGAACATATCAGGGGTGAAGGTGCCGAAGTGAATATCATCGCCGAAGGCGAGACCCACATTGAAGCATCCGCTCATGAAACCAGCCAGCAGGGCGATGGCAAGACCCTTAGGGAAGTTGAAATCCTTTACCGCAGCCTTCTTCTCCTCTTCAGAGAGCGATGCCGCCTTCATGCTGCCAGCTACACCGATGATGGCGATACCGAGCAGGGTGACTACCACACCGAGGATGACGCTGAAGGTGAGCGATGAAAGGGCATCCAGCTCAGGGAAGAAGATGTTGAGCAGCACCGGTCCCATGATGGTGCCGAGACCAGCGCAGGTTCCCAGGGCGATGCTCTGCCCCAATGCCACACCCAGATAGCGCATGGAGAGACCGAAGGTGAGTCCGCCTACGCCCCAGAGCACACCGAAGAGCATGCTCATAGCTACATTGAAGCCGAATCCGTCGAATAATTCAAAGAAGGAATGTCCGCTAGGTACTGCGAGCATAGCGCCGAAAAAAGGCAAAATAAGCCATGCGAACACACCCTGAACTATCCAGTATGATTCCCAACTCCAATCTTTGATCTTGTTGATAGGAACATAACAGCTGGACTGGCAGAATGCGCCGATGGCTATGATGAAAAGTCCTATTAATATTTCCATTGTGTTGTTAATTGCTTGGTAATTAGGTAAAAGCAGACTGAAAAATCCTAGGCTTCGCTGAGCCTAGGACCTTTTAGCCTGCTTGAATATCTTATATCTTAGTTCCTCTTAGCGAGAACCTCAGCCTCGTACTTCTCAATGTCAGCGATGTACTCTTCGCCAACAGGGATGTTGTTCTTCAGGTTGAAGTAATCATATACTGCACCGAATGGCAATGTCTTCTCTTCCTCGAGGAGAGCCAGGCGCTGGAAGAGCTTGCCCTCGTCCTCGTACTTGCGGAGGGTATCCAGTGGCTCAAGGAATGCCTGCAACAATGACTTCTGGGCTGCACGAACACCGATGATGTAAGCACCGATACGGTTGATGGAACCGTCGAAGTAGTCGAGACCGATGTGAGCACGGTCGAGTGCGTTGGCACGGACCAACTCTGAGAAGAGGTTACGGGTATTGTCGTCGAAGAGGGTTACGTGGTCTGAATCCCAGTGCATTGGGCGAGATACGTGGAGCATCAGCTCAGGAACGAAGAGCAGGAGTGCTGAAACAGCATCTGATACATTCTCTGTTGGCTCATAGTGACCTGTATCGAGGGTGTACATCACGTTGTTCTTGGCGCAGTAGCCAGCGTAGAAGTCGTGAGAACCTACGGTGTAAGCTTCCAGACCGATACCGAAGAGCTTAGCCTCGAGACAAGACTTCATGTTTGGCAATTCCTCTGCCAGGATTTCATCGAGAGAGTTCTTCAGGATTTCGCGATAGCGGCCCTTCTCAACGGTGATATCCTTGGAACCATCGTGTACCCAGATGTTCATGATACATGGGTCGTTCTGGAATTTACCCATAGCATCTGCGATACGGCGGCAACGCTTGGTGTGTTCAATCCAGAACTCGCGGATAGCTGGGTCAGGATTTGACAATGTGAGATTGCCGCTCTTTGGGTGAGAGAAAGAAGTAGAGTTGAAGTCGAGCTTCATATTCTGCTCCTTAGCCCACTGCATCCAACCTGTAAACTGATCTACGGTTACCTCGTTGCGGTCGATCTGTTTGCCACCGAACTCACCGTAAATCTCGTGGAGGTTGAGACGGAAAGTACCAGCCAGGAGAGAGTTCACCTTCTCGATATCCTGTCGGAGTTCATCGATGTTGCGAGCCTTGCCAGGGTAGTTACCTGTACTCTGGATACCGCCAGAAGCAGCCTCGCCACGCTCGAAGCCAACCACGTCGTCAGCCTGCCAACAGTGCAGAGAGATAGGAGTCTTCTCCAAAGTCTCAATAGCCTTGTCTGTATCTACACCCAGAGCAGCATAGCGCTCCTTAGCAATCTCATAATTCTTTAAAATCAAATCTGCTTTCATTGTTTTTGTGAATTTTATTGTTATTGTTTATTTTTTTATGCTTTTATTTTTTTACCCTTTTACCTTTAAAAACTTTTCGTATGCCTCATCCCAAGCCTCCTTGTTCTTTGGCTCGAATTTCTTGAGCTCCAGCGAGTTGACGATGATTTGGCGCATCTCCCAGATATCCTTGACCATTCCTGATGCCTTTGCCTGGAGCATGATGTTGCCGATGGCTGTACCTTCCTGAGGACCCGCGAGAACGGTGACACCGCAGCTGTCGGCAGTAAACTGGTTGAGATATTGATTGAGCGAACCGCCACCGATGATGTGGAGCACGTTGAGGTCGAAGTCGGCAAAATCCTTCAGCCAGGTGAAAATCTGACGATAACGGAGCGCGAGACTCTCGAAGATGCAACGGCAGAATTCGCCATAGTTCTGAGGAACGTGCTGGTCTGTCTTTTCGCAGTACTGCTTGATAGCTTCTACCATGCTCGATGGGTTGGCAAAGCAGGCATCGTCCGGGTTGATGATGCTCTGGAAGGCAGGCTGCTTCATGGCTTCGGCTATCAGTTCTGCATATCCCAGACACTTCATATCCTTCTGATTGGCAGCAGCTTCGTCTTTCCATTCCTTTCGGCAGCGCTCGTAAATCCACATGCCGCAGATGTTCTTCAGAAATCGGGTAGTACCCTCGATGCCGCCTTCGTTAGTGAAGTTGAGTTCATAACTCTTCTCGTTGATGATGGCGTTCTTGGTCTCGATACCCATCAGACTCCAGGTGCCAGAGCTCAGGTAGGCAAACTCCTCGTTCTTGGCTGGTACGGCTGCTACGGCGCTGGCTGTATCGTGACCCGCTACGGCGATGACTGGAACGGCATTCAAGCCCGTCATCTTCTGCACCTCTTCGGTGAGTGTGCCGATGATGGAAGCAGGGTTGGTCATTTTGCCAAACAGCTCTCTCTTCAGTCCGAGACTCTCTACGAGTTCGTTGTCGAGATCGCCTGTCATTGGGTTGAGAATCTGGGAAGTTGAAGCCACGGTATATTCGCAGATGGCGTTACCGGTAAGCATATAGCTCAGGGCATCAGGGATAAAGAGAATCTTGTCGGCATTCTCCAAAGCCACGTTTCCAGCCTTTCTCATGGCGTATATCTGGAAGAGCGAATTGAAGTTCATAAATTGGATTCCGGTCTTCTCATATACCTTTTCCTTGCTGATTTTCTCGTCGAAATATTTCTCCATCACGCCGAAGGTATGAGGGTCGCGGTAGGCGAGAGGATTGCGGAGAATGTCCCCGTTTTTATCTACATATACGAAGTCGCATCCCCAGGTATCGATACCGATGCTTTCGATGTGGATACCGCGCTGCGCCACGAGTTTCAGACCTGAGATGATCTCATAGAAGAGGGCAAAGATATCCCAGTAGAAGTGATTGCCGGTTTCGATGAGTCGGTTGTCGAAGCGTGTCATTTCTTCCAAATCGAATTTGCCATCTGATAAGCTTCCCAGGATAGTTCTGCCACTGGTAGCACCCAGATCTACAGCAAAGAAGTATTTCTTCTGTTCCATTTTTTTAGAGTGTATTTTAAGTTATTGTTATTTGCTATTGTTATTTGTTTACGATTGCAAAGATAGGGGGAATGTGCAAGATGGAACAAGAGAAAATGATATTAGAGCCTAGTTTTTTGGCGGAGGGTCAAGAATCTAAAAGAAATATCAAAAATTTAAGTTTTTGGGTGGAGCAGTTTTTGGCACGGATTACACGGATTCTTTATGCGATTATAATCGCTTTGCCCACATTAGCGCCGTGTAATCCGTGCCTTATCTATACCCTAGGCAAGAAGCTTATGACACACCCTCATCTGTTTGTGGGAATTTTTTTATCGGGTGGTGTTTCTGAAATCAGACGGTTTCATGCCAGTCTGGCTCTTGAATTTAGCTGAGAAATAATCTGGTGATTCGAAATTGAGGCGATAGGCAATCTCCTTGATGCTCTCATCGGTGGTAGAAAGTAGCTCCTTGGCTCTCTGCAGTTTCAGTGTCTGCTGGTAGAGTGCTGGAGCGAAGCCGGTATGCTCCTTGAAGAGCTTGCGGAACGAAGAGTAGCTGATGCCTAGTTCCTGGGCTATCTCCTGGATGGTGAGTGTATCCTCAAGAGATTCACGGATGCGCAGACGCGCCCTGTTGATGATGTCCACATGCTTGGAGTCCTTGCTCAGGATGATGTTTCTCTCCAGGGAATACATCTTTCCGATGAGATGGTTTACAATACCCGCCATTGTTTGCTGAGCGTATGCAGCCTCCTCCTGTGCCGTCTTGTAAGCCTCTTCATACAGGCTGATGATCTCGTTGCTGTAGCCCACGTGATAGATCGGCTTTTCTGGGGACAGGAATCCCGCCTTCACACGGTCGTCGATATTCTTTCCCTTGAATCCGATCCAATAGCTTTTCCATCCCTTGGTGCCTGATGGATGGTAGGTATGCCATTCGCCTGGAAACAGCAGGAAGATGTCTCCAGCCTTGATCTTTGTTTCCGGAACATGGGCAGAGTGGAACACTCCTTCGCCTTCCGGCTGATAGAGAAGCTGGTATTCATCGAGGGTTCTTCCCTTCTTGATATCGAAATAATATCCATTGGCATGTCCCTTGGTAGGATATTCTTCTCCCGGGGCGATTTCTTCCCGTCCCACGGTGCTGATGGTGAGACCCCATTCGGCATCTCTTTCTGTTGCTAATAGGTATTTACTGGTCTGCATAATGCTTTGTTTTGTTTCTGGGTTTTGCCTCCTGGCTCATCTTCTGGTGCTATTGCTTCCTGAGCCATTTGGCTTATTCATCTGCAAAATTACGCAAAAAAATCCACTATACATTATTATATATGCAAAAAAGTATGTAACTTTGTGCTGAAATGTATAAAAAAACAAAGATTTGGATAATATTAATGATACTTGAACGATTTTATTCTATGAAAACCAAGGTTGTTTAATAGCTTTGTGGCAGAAATCCTTTTCAAGAGGATTTGCGGGGCACTAGTAAAAACCTGTGTCAGATAGCATGAGCTTAAAATATAATTGTTACCTTTGCCCAAGATTGACCTCATTTTTTGGGGCACTCATTGCCCGCTTTATGGGCACTTGTTGCCCAGCACTTGTTCTGTGGATGCCCGCTTGATGGGCTGTGGATGCCCATGCGACGGGCATAATTGGACCTTCTAGTGGGCTGACTTTTCCTGATTTCAGTAGACACTTTTTTACTTTATAAACTAAAAAGGTAGACACTATCAATTTCATAAAACTGAAATAGTAGACACTCCTTTTTTTTGTTCCTAATTTTATAGACACAATAAAAAGAATCGTACTATATTTGTAGTCACTACCCTTCCACTGGACTTACCGAACCCGGACTTGCTCTTTTGGTATAGGATATATTAGAAGCAATTATTTACTAGAAAAAGCACTGATTTTATTCATTTTCTCTGTCGTATTGAATAAAATCAGTATTTTTTTATTCAATACGAATGATATATTGAATATTTTTTGTATCTTTGCCTCGGCTTAATCAATTCATCTGAAGAGAAATGAGAACAATTATCAATAACCAGAAAAAGGAACGGGATATTCTGCTTTCCCGTCCTTACCTTACACGTCATACGCAATATGTTGTGAATGAACTGTTAGCAAGTAAGCAAATCAAGTTGATAACGGGTCCTAGAAGAACTGGCAAATCGACAGAAGCTTTACTGATGCTGAAAGGCAGGAACTTTGCCTATCTGAATTTTGATGACGGCAAACTCCTGAGAGCATGGGACGATGATTTGGTTTGGGAAACACTACGTACCGTTTATCCCGACTTCGAGTATCTTCTACTTGATGAAGTTCAAAATCTGGATGGGTGGGATTTATGGGTCTCCAAGCTTTACCGAATGGGAATCAACATGGTTATTACGGGAAGCAACGCCAAGCTGCTGAGTAGCGAAATGGCAACATTGCTCACAGGAAGATATATTCAAATAGAGATGCTGCCTTTCAGTCTTACTGAATTCTTTATCTGGAATCACAGGAATCTTTCGGAAGTATCAGAGAATAAAGATAGCGCTTCAGACCTCTCGCTTATAGCAGACTATCTGCATTATGGTGGCTATCCTGAGACTGTAGCAGCTAGAAGCCTGACCCAAAACTACCTCTCCACACTCTTTGATTCCATCATCTGGAAAGATATTGCCAAGCGACATAAAGTACGCAATGTGGAGGATTTGAACAACCTGGCTATGTATCTGGTTTCTAACTTCTGCAATCCTTTCAGTGCCAACGAACTGGCTGAAGAGCTGGGACTTTCTAGTGTGGCAACCACCAAGAAGTTTATGGGATATTTAAGAGAACCCTACCTCTTGTATTATCTGCCACGTTACAACAACAAGTTGAAACTGATGAAGAAAGCTCCACAGAAAGTATATGTAGTTGACAATGGTTTTGTAGAAGCCAAGGCTTTTAGTGTGAGTGAGAACTTAGGCAGATTATTGGAGAATCAGGTCTTCATCGAGTTGGTTCGCAGAGGATATCATGCAGAAACATCGCTTTTCTATTATCGCTCCCGTAATGACAAGGAGACGGATTTTGTAACAAGGCAGGGTACTCATGTAGAAAGTCTTATACAAGTATGTTATGATCTCTCTTCCGAACGAACACTCAAGAGGGAGGTAGATAGTATCATAGAATGTGCGGGAGAGCTCAAATGCTCTAATTTGACTATTGTTACGATGAATGAGGAAAGAGTCATTGAGAAAAACGGATATAAGGTCAAAATCTTACCGATATATAAGTTTTAAAGATAGAGAGAAGGAGGAATAGTTTATGTCTCAAAAAAGATATCTGGACATAAAATATTGTTTTGGGGACAAAAAGACTATGAAAGCAAAAAAGCCTGCTGGCTATAATTGTCAGCAGGCTTCTATTGTTTGACTAGCATGTATATTGTCTAATGGGTGCAAGTCCCTAACGAGCCCTAGTAGTGGGAATCTACCTCCTACTCGATTACTTCTTTTTCAGCATCATCAGGCGTGATTTTTCCTTAGCCAAGGCTTGCATATCCACGGCAACATCGTCTTCATCCACGATTTCCACGCCCGTCATCGTTTCTATCACATCCTCCATGGAAACTACGCCGCGAAGGCATCCGTATTCATCTACGATAATGGAGATGTGCTCTCGCTTTTCCAGCATCTTTTCCCAGATCTGATATAACGATTCATCCTCGTAGAAGGAAAGAATCGGGCGCATCAGCTCGGATAATCGGGTTTGGAATTCATCGTCTGAAACCGATTTGAGAACCACATCCTTCAGAACATAGCCCACGATGTAGTCCTTATTGTTATCATATATAGGAATGCGTGAGAAATTCCACTCCTTCTGTTCGTAAAACTCCTTGGTGGTTAGATGCATATTAGCAGATTCTACCACGATGGATGGCGTCATCACCTCTTTTGCCTTAACTCCAGCCAGGCGGATGCAGCTCTTGATGATTCTGCTTTCCGATTCACAGAAGATGCCTTCTGTGGTTCCTACATCTACCATGGCTGAAACCTCTTCGCGGCTCATTGAAGCCTGGTGGCTCTTAGGCGTGAATACCTTTGTGATAAGTTCTGAGAGCAGTACCAGAGGGTAGGTGATGAAGATGAGTATCCGGATAATCTTGGTGGATGGCATTGCCAGTGAGCGCCAGTAAGAAGCACCGATGGTCTTCGGGATGATTTCTGAAAGCACCAGAATCAGCAAGGTGAGAATGGCGGAAATGATACCGAAGTATTCTTCGCCAAAGAGTTTGATAGACTCGGCACCCACGCCGGCAGAACCGATGGTGTGGGCGATGGTGTTGAGCGAAAGAATGGCACCCACTGGGCGATCAATGTTGTTCTTATACTGTTTCATCAACGAGGCAGTCTTGTAGCCTTGATTCTCCTTCATCGAGATAAACGACATCGGAGTAGAAAGTAGCACCGCCTCCAGGACGGAGCATAAAAAGGATAGTGACAGAGCACCTAAAAAATATAATATGATTAAATCCATGTATTTTTTAATTCGTTAATAATATGTTATCTCAAGCAAGATAGGTATTATTTTCGAAGATTACAGTTGAGGATGTAATGGGGTACATTACATCTGTTTTGATTCGATATGAGCGTATTGGTAAATATCATCACTATTCTGTTCTATTTTTCTGCAAAGATATGGATAAAACTATGAATTTGATATTATTTTGTTGATTATTAGTGTGTTTTAATATGTTTTTAGTAAATATTTGTAAAGGATGTAATTAGTTAGCCCGCTGCGCCGTATATGCCCAACCTACGCTACGGGAAGAGTAATTGATTTAAGCTTTGCAGCCAAAACTTCATGCTTTTTTAAACCTGTTTTTCAATCCATGCCATCAATACCGCTACTGCATATTGCTGTTCTTCTCTTGTCATCTGTCTTCCGGCAGGTATATGATGCCATTTAAAGAAACATCCACGACAGCAGCAGCCAGTAGCATGCTGGGCTATAAATACAGGATGCCCTCTCATCGGCGTCTGCTTGCCGTCATTGGGAATCACGGCAGGAGCAAGGCGTTTGGCAACGAAATCCTCTGCATGCTTACGGATGGTTGCCAAGCCCTTTTCTGCAATATATTCCTTATCCCTCTTAGAGAGGTGAAAACGGCTGCGGAATGCTGATTGGGAAAGTCTTTCAAACAGATCTGTCAAGTCATATTCTTTGTCTGGAGAAGTAACGCTTTCCTTGTTTTCTGAAGAGACAGAATCTTTCAGATAATCTTCTTTCTCTTCAGAAAACAAATCCAGTTCAACATATCTTGTTTGTTTCTCTTTTGAATCTTTGCTCATATCTCTTTACCTCCTATATGTGTCAATACTCACTTATATAGTTACTAAAAGATCAACGTTTTTTCATTTACTTTGTGTTTTCATCTGTTTCTTCAACGCTTCTTTTCTGCGTATTCGGCAAGAATCCTGCGATGATGCCGAGCAATGGCAGGAAGGCACTTACCTGGAAGATGAACTCTATACTTGTCTTGTCGGCAAGCCAGCCGAAGAAAGCGGAGCCCAGACCTCCCAAACCGAACATCAGTCCGAAGAAGATGCCAGCTATCAATCCCACTTTGTCGGGCATCAGGTCGGTGGCATATACCACAATGGAAGAGAACGCCGAGGCGATGATCAGTCCTGACATAAAGGTGCAGATGATGGTCCAGGTGAAGTTTACAAAAGGCATGGCTATGGCGAAAGGTGCTGCTCCCAGGATGGAGAACCAGATGACATACTTTCTGCCAAACTTGTCTCCCAGCATGCCTCCAGCTACGGTTCCTATGGCAAAGGCGGCAAGGAATACGAAGAGGCACAGCTGCGAAGTCTGTACCGAGACACCGAACTTATCTATCAGGAAGAAGGTGAAATAGCTCGTGATGCAAGCTGTATAGAAATACTTGGAGAATACGAGCATGATGAGGATGAACAGTGCCCAATACTTCACTCTTTTAGAGATATGGGTATTGAGAAGCGGTTGTTTCTGCGGATGATTCACCACGTAAGTCAGCCTTGCCTTATACCAGACTCCCAATCTAACCATGATGATGGCGGCGAGCAGGGCTGCAAGGGCAAACCAGGAGATGGCATGCTGTCCGAAAGGCAGGATGATGATGGCTGCCAGCAGTGGTCCTATAGCCGATCCGCCATTGCCGCCCACCTGGAAGATGGATTGTGCCAGACTCTTCTTACCTCCAGATGCCATCTGTGCCACTCTCGAAGCTGTGGGGTGAAACACAGAGGAACCCAGACCAACCACACTCACTGCCAGGAGAATCAGGAAATAATTCTCGGCAAAGGCAAGCAGGAGTAGGCCCACTAATGTGAAGCACATACCGATGGAAAGTGCATAGGGACGGGGATGCTTGTCGGCATACAGTCCTGTGAAAGGTTGCAGGATGGAAGATGTCATCTGGAAGACCAGCGTGATGATGCCTATCTGTGCAAACGAGAAGCCGAACTTATCCTTCACGATCGGGTAGATGGAAGGAATGATCGACTGAATCATATCGTTCAGAAAGTGAGAAATACTACAGATGATGAGCATGGAATATACCGTGCCCTCTATCATCTTGGGATTACCCTTGATTTTATTACCTATTGACTTGATATTCATTACTTCTTCTTTTTATTGTTATTTACTGAACTTTTGTCTTACCTCCTCAGCGACCATAGGGAGCAATAACTCTTTTAAACTTCTTTGTTCTGTGCCGGCAGGCTTTACTTGCCATACTTGCTTGGTGCGATTCCAAACTTGTTCTTGAAGCACTTATAAAAATAGGTGGAATCGGAGAAGCCAACCTTTTCGCTGATCTCGCTTACGGTGTATTCGCCTTCCAGCAGGAGCTTGGCGGCAATGCGCAGGCGCTCGTTCTGGATATAGATGTTTGGCGAAACACCCATGATGCTCTTGGTGCGATTATATACCGTGGTACGGCCCAGGCAGAGCAGCTCGGCAAGGCGATCTACATTGAAGTTGTTATCGCCGATATGCTGTGCCACGATAGTCTCCAGCTTATCCTTGAACTTCTTGTCGAGGGTGGACATCAGGAGGGTAGGCTCATTCTTCTTGAGCTCCTTCACTGGCTTGACCAGGATTACTTCTCCGCAGGAAGACTGCTCTGCTTTCTCTAGTGGAGCATTTTCCTTAAGAGTCGTTTCCTGACCAAGTGCTTTCTCCTGCTGCGCTTTCTCTTCAGCCTTCTGCTTCGCTTTCAGTTCCATAGCCACAAATTGTAGGGCTCGGGCGATGAGGAGCTTGAAGTTGCAAGGCTTCACCATATAGTCATCTACGAAGTTCTTGTATGCCTTCAGTATATGGCTGGTATCATCGAAGGCTGTCAGCATGATGACAGGGATGTTCTGCGTTTCCGGATCTGCCTTCATATTGCTTACAATCTCGTAGCCGCTCATCTCCGGCAACTGGATGTCGCTGATGAGCAGGGCTGGCTTGATTCTCCGGATGTTCTCGTACCCCGTCTTGCCATTCATGAATGTTTCTACATGGAAATAGACAGACAGCTCCGACTTGATCTGCTCCAGTATGTCCGGATCATCTTCTATCACCATCACGGTAACGTTGTTGATGGCTTTCGGAGTCATCTCCTTTACAATCATCTCTATCTCGTCCTTGTCGATGCTGTGGTCATCCAGCGCCTTCTTTTCGATGATATCCTCCGGCTGATACTTGCCGGCATCATTTGGCAGGGCAAGGCAGAAACGGCTGCCTCCGAGATCCAGGGAACGCTCATAGGTGAGCGAACCCTTGTGGATTTCCGCCATCTGATGCGCCGTATAGAGACCGATACCCATACCGCCCTTGGAAGCATAGCCGTGCATGAATGGCTTGAAGAGATCAGCCTCTCTTTCCGGTTTGATACCCGGACCATTGTCTTCTACCGAGAAGAACACGATGTTGTTCTCCTGATAGAGTTTCACGCTGATAATACCCTTGTCTGGGGTATATTTCACGGCATTGCTCAGCAGGTTATACACGATGGTTTCCACCTTTTCCTGGTCGAAGAGCATCTCGTGGTTGCTGGTCCAGGGAGTGAAACTCATGGTGATGTCCTTCTGTTTGGCCACGGTATAGAAATTATTGTAGATGGTGCGCACGAAACCGATGATTTCTCCCTTTTCTACATTCAGCTTCATATTGCCCGTATTGATTTTGCGGAACTCCATCAGCTGGTTGATGAGTCGCTGCAGTCGCTTGGTTCCTCTGGAGAGGGTATTGATGTTGTTCTTGGAAGCATAGCCTTCTCCCTTGGTCATCATCTTTTCCACGGCACTCTGGATGATGGCGAGCGGGGTGCGGAACTCATGAGAGATATGGGTGAAGAAGTTGATTCGGAAATCAGACATCTGTTTCTCCAAAGCAATCTGCTGGTTCAGTTCGAAGTTTCTTCTCCATGAACGATAGTAGAGCACTCCGGCTCCGCAGATGATGAGCAGATAGATGCACCACGCCCATACCGTATTGTACCAAGGCTGACAGATGGTGATATGGAGCAGGTTTTCCTCGCTCCACTGGTTGCTGCCTATACGGGTACGGATATGCAGGGTGTAGCTGCCAGGGTTCAGGTCGCTGAACTCGGCATGGTTGATGCTGGTCATCGGGCGCCAGGTATTGTCTATTCCTTCCATATAGTACTGGTACATCGCATCCTTGATGTGCGGATAATCGAAGTTGGAGAAGTGGATGTTGAGCGAATTCTTGTCGTGTGGCAGGCTGATTTCCCGTGTATAGTTCAGCGCCTTGGTCAGGATTTGCTCATTTTCTGCTTCGTATATTGAGATACCATTGATGGCGAGGTCGGTGATGACCGCTCTTATGTGGGCTGGTGGTATGCTGATGGTGCGGGATGGCTGGATGAAGATCATACCGTCGGCAACACCGAATACCAGTCTGCCATCCTTCAGCTTGGTGGCGCAGTTCTCCGTAAAGTTGTTGCTGAAGATGGTGCGTCCTGTCTGGAATGAACGGATATCATTGGTCTTGGCGTTGAGACGGGAGATTCCTTCCTCTGTACCAATCCAGATATTGTCGTAGTTGTCCTCCTCCAGTGAGCGGGTATTGTTGTCGGTGAGTCCCTTGCTGGTATCAAACAGCTCGTACTCCAGTTCCCAGGTCTTCTCGTTGTAGCTGCATTTCAGAATGCCGCCAGTTGCTGCAAACCACAGTTTCCCGTCATGTGCCTCGATGCCGCAATTGATTTCGCTTACCGGCAGCTTTCCGTTTTCGTCGCTGAAGTGCAGGAACTTCTGGGCTGTGATCTTCTTTTCAGCAGTATTAACCATCAGGATACCATTGTTGCTGCATACCCAGAGTCTGCCTTTGCGGTCCAGAAGCAGATCATGGATTTGGGCTTCCTTGCCGTCAGCATTCAGAAACTGCTCGAATTTCCGTGGCTGCTGCCCCGTAGTCTGTGGGGTGATGAGCAGACCTTCTCCCCAGGTGGCAATCCAGGCTCTTCCCTGCTTGTCGAAGATGGTCTTGTAGAAGGCGGCACCTGGCGCATAATGTTCCTTCTCATATTTGGAATATTTTACGCCATCAATGTAGATGCCGTCTCCCTTGGTAGATATCCATTTCTTGCCCTGCGGATCTATGGCATAGTCATAGACGCAGGCATCGGTCTGCTTTTCTACCGTTCGCTGTAGGGTTCTGGCATCATAGATGTAAGTCATGTTGGCACGGGTAGTGACGGCGAGCTTGTCATTGCCTATGTTGCTGATATGGCGCACGTAGTTGCTCCATTCCCGGTTGGTATTTGGTTCAATCCTGACATGCTCTGTGTTGAGATCCTTAAGTTCACGGCAGCAATATACGCCATCTCCGGTACAGATCCAGATGCATCCGCTGCGGTCGATGAATACGTTCAGCAGGAAGTCGGAATGGAAGAGCGGGTCTTTGTCTGCTGCAGAGAAGTGCTGGAGTTCATCTTCCTTCGGGTTGTAGATGAAGAGTCCGTTACCATAAGATACGATATATACATTTCCGTGGGCATCTTCGGCAGCCACGAAGTTCTTGTCTCTACCGTTGATGTAAGCCTTGTCGTCCAGCAGATGGAATTTTCTGAAGAGCTTTCCCCTTTTGTTGAACAGGTAGGCGTTTCCCTTCTTGTCGTAAAGAAACTCATAGGATTTGAGATAGGTTTTCGACATGGCATTCGGTATCTGGATGGCTGGCTTGTGAAAGATGCCGGTCTTCAGATTCATTGCAAAAGTTTCTTCCTGGGTAAAGATATACCATTCTCCCTGCCAGAAGAAGGAGGCGTGCGATTTACCCACATATCCCACCATGGATGGGAGATGGGATTTCCTGACGAGTTTGCCCGAGTTGTCATAAAGAAAGGCATCGCCCTTGTCGGTCAGCACGGCGATATGATTGCCGTCAGTAGTCAGGGTGATGATATGCTGGTTCTTGAGCTTCAGATGGCTCTTGCCATCAGGGGTGATGCGGTTAAGACCTTTACCGGATGCTATCCATACATTCAGTTTGGCGTCTTCTATCATCTGTAGCTGATTGTCGCCTATCAGTTTGCCGTTCTTTGTAGTATAATCTGTGGCTTGAAACTTTCCGTTGCTATAAGTCAGGTATCTGGCTCCAAAATCTCCAGAAAAGAGCCACATGCCATTCTGGCTCTTGAATCGGTTTCTCAAGAGCGTAGCATTCTCCTTATCGAAATAATCGGAGAAATGAGCTGTTTCCAGGTCGAAGCAGCAGAGGATATTGGATGGATTGTAGCCCCAGATGAGTCCATGTTTCTCGTCGTTGATGAGTTGGGAGATGGAGTGGTGACTCTTTTGTCCGGAGTTCTTGCTGAGATTGGTGAAGTTGATAAACTGGTAGCCATCATATCTGCTCACTCCGTTAGGGGTGCCGAGCCAGATAAATCCATCTCTATCCTGAATGATATCGTTCACCGTATTGCATGACAGACCGTCCTTAGCCGAGAGTCGCTTCCCGTCTAATTTGATGCTGCCGAATGCCTGCAGAGGCATCAGCCAAATGCTGATGAATCCTACTATATATAATAAGGTGTAGAATATTTTTTTGTTTCTTTTCATTTGATAGGTCGTTTGATTCTTCTGCAAAAATACGATAAAATCCTTAGACCGCAAAACAAAAAGAAAGGGAAAACATAATATAAAAAACAAAAAATGGGTAAAAGTCAAAAAATAAAGGTGAATGGTCAAAATATAAAGTATAGTCGGCAAGAATAAGTGTATTTTTGCAACCGAAACAATAAACATATAAACCAAAACGTAATAAAACATGGACAACAAACTATTTTTAAAGGAGTCTGTTTTGCCTGTTACTCTTTTTTGCTCAGCATTGATGTTTTCTCCTATCGGAGTAGCTCAGGTGAATGCAGCAACGAATGTAGTACAGCAAGCTAAAACAGTAAAAGGTACAGTTGTAGATAACATGGGCGAGCCAGTCATTGGCGCCAGTGTTAAAGTAGTAGGCACTACCAATGGTGCCGTAACTGATCTAGATGGTAACTTTACTTTGACCAATGTGCCAAAGAATGCTACCGTGGAAATTTCGTATATCGGTTATACAACCCAGAAAGTGAGTGTTGCCGGAAAGAGCGATCTGAAGGTAACATTGCAGGAAGACAATAAGGCTTTGGATGAAGTCGTGGTAGTAGGTTATGGTGTGCAGCGCAAGAGCGATGTGACCGGAGCCTTGGCTCACCTGGATTCCAAGGACCTGACAGCGATGCCTGTCAAGGATGCCCTGGAGGGTATGCAGGGTAAGACTGCCGGTGTGGATATCACCAACTCTCAGCGTCCTGGTACAGTAGGTAGTATCACTATCCGTGGTCAGCGCTCTATCGGTGCCAGCAGTGCTCCGCTCTATGTAGTAGATGGTATGATTATCCAGAACGGTGGTATCGAGAATATCAACCCTCAGGATATCGAGAGCATCGAGGTATTGAAGGATGCTTCTGCTACCGCTATCTATGGTGCACGTGGTGCCAACGGTGTTGTGCTCGTTACTACCAAGAAGGGTAAGGAAGGCAAGGTGACCCTGAACTATGCAGGTACCGTAACCTTCTCTACACTCCACGACGTAACCAAGATGATGAATGCCACACAGTGGCTGGACTATGCCCGCCGTGCAGCATACAACTATGGCGGCTATGGCGATCCTAAGGCAGATTTTGCTCCAGACTATGCCAGCGACCAGAAACTCTTTGGCGGTGAACCAGCCAGCTGGGCCAATATCGAGCAGGCTTGGGTGAACGGAACTTATCATCCTGAGCTCGTCGGTTCTTACGACTGGGCTTCACAGGGTAAGCAGACCGGCGTAACCCACGAGCATACTATCAGCGCTTCGGGCGGTACAGATAAGTTCAAGGGCTATGGTTCCTTCGGTTATTTGAACCAGAAGGGCACTCAGCCAGGTCAGAGCTATCAGCGCTTCACCCTGAATACATCTTTCGAGGCTAGACCAGTAGCTCCATTGACATTGGGCTTCACCATGAATGCTTCATACGGAACCCAGAACTACGGTTACAACTACAGCAAGTCTGTAACCGGTGCGGGCGATTACTATAATGCTCTGAATACCATGATTCCATGGACTGTTCCTTACGATTCTGATGGCAACTATATCCGCAATCCATGGGCTTACAACGTGAACATCATCAACCCTATCGATGAGTTGAAGTATAATACCAACAAGCGTACCAATTTCCGTATCAATGGCAGTGCCTACGCTCAGTTTGATTTTGGTAAGGTTTGGAAGCCATTGGAGGGCTTGCAGTATCGCATCCAGTTTGGTCCTGAGCTCCAGTACTATCGCCTGGGCATCGCCAATGCGGCTGATGGTATCAATGGCGACGGCAACAATGTGGCTCAGTACAACCCATCCAATAAGGTGGCTTGGACACTCGATAACCTGGTTTACTATAACAAGACTATTGCCAAGAACCATCGTATCGGTGTAACCCTCTTGCAGAGTGCTTCCAAGTATCATTATGAGAATGGTAATATTAAGGCGAATGTGGCAAGTGCTGACGAGTTGTGGTGGAACACCAGCTCTCTGAGCAAGCCATTGCAGTATACCACCGGTCTGACAGAGACCCAGCTGGCTTCCTACATGGCTCGCGTGAACTATACCTATGCAGATAAGTATATGCTGACAGCCAGTGTACGTACCGATGGTGCCTCTCAGTTGGCTGACGGTCATAAGTGGGCTTCCTTCCCATCTGTAGCGCTCGGCTGGCGCATCGATCAGGAGAAGTTCATGCAGAAGGCTGATTTCATCAGCAATCTGAAACTCCGTCTGGGTTATGGTATTTCCGGTAACTATGCGGTATCTGCATACGCTACTCAGGGTGCCGTTCAGAGCAACGTATATACCTGGGGTGCAACAACATCCGTAGGTTATCTGCCATCAGATGCTTCTGCCAAGAGTCCTAACAAGATGGCGAACCTCGACCTCGGTTGGGAGAAGACCAAGCAGTGGAACGTAGGTCTCGACTTCGGTTTCATCAATAACCGTATCAGCGGTAGTGTTGACTACTATCACAACAAGACTACTGACTTGATTCTGGCTACCACCATCCCATCTCTCACCGGTTATACCAGCACATACGCCAACGTAGGTGAGACTTCAGGCTGGGGTCTTGATGTACAGTTGAATGCCATCCCTGTGAAGACCAGGGATTTCGAATGGAATACCAGTCTTACCTGGACCATCGACCGCAACCGTGTGGATAAGTTGAACAATGGCGTGAAGGAGAACGTGAACGATCGTCTCTTCGTAGGCGAGGAAATCGGTGTTTACTACGATTATGTATATGATGGAATCTGGAAGACCTCTGAGGCAGAAGAAGCTGCCAAGTTTGGTCGCAAGCCTGGTCAGATCAAGGTGAAGGATGTAAATCCTGATGGCAAGATTGATGCCAACGACCGTCAGATTGTAGGTAAGGTTCGTCCACGCTGGTCAGGCGGTTGGCACAATACCTTCAGTTACAAGAACTTCGAGTTGTCTTGCTTCATCTATGCCCGCTGGAAGTTTACCGTAGCCAAGGGTGCAGAGACGTTGGGCGGTATGTATGCTATGCGTGATCTGGATTACTGGATTGCCGGTGTTAACGAGGACGCTGAGTATTATGCTCCTGGTTCTAATGGTCAGGCAGCAGATGCTTATTCTGGCTCAATGAACTATCAGGACGGTTCATATATCAAGATGCGTAACATCTCTCTGGGTTATACCTTCCCTAAGAATGTAACCAGCAAGATGGGCATGAGCAACCTCAAGGTTTATGTTCAGGCAATGAACCCATTCACTATCTACAAGAAGTGCAAGTGGCTTGATACCGACCTCTTGAGTTATGACAACAACTCAACATCTTATGGTTCAGGTACAACCATCAAGAGCTGGGTTATCGGATTAAACATTGGATTCTAAAAACAGGACTTTCATCATGAAAACAAATAAGATATTATTCGCTTCTCTTCTCTTGGGAGCGACATTGGGAACAGCAATGACATCATGCAGCGACTCATTTCTCGACGAGAAGCTGATTACAGAGAAGGGTACTGCCTACTTCAAGACAGAGGCTGGTATCAACGACCTGGCTATAGGTACTTATCAGAAGTTGAAGTTCAAGTTCAACTATATCTGGGGTTATAACATGTATAACATGGGTATCGATGAGTTTACCGGCGGTGCCAATGATATTGCTGCATGGAACCATTATGGTACAGACTTGAACTCTGGCGAGACTGGTTCCAACCAGCCTTTGTGGGACAATATGTATGGTACCATCGAACCAGCCAACATCCTGATTCAGAACGTGCCTCTGTATTACAGCCAGAAGAGCGCCAAGTATAACATTCGTCTGGGCGAGGGCTACTTCTTCCGTGCCTATGCCTACTTCGAGCTGGTTAAGCAGTATGGAGGTGTGCCTCTGAAATTGGAGCCATCTACAGGCGTATCCTATACCTTCACCCGCAATTCTGAGGAAGAGTGCTTCGCTCAGATCATCTCAGACTTCGAGAAGGCATACGAACTGCTGCCTGAGGAACCTGAGGACAAGCAGCTGGGCCGTCTCACCAAGTCGGCTGCAGCCCACTTCCTGGCAAAGGTTCATCTGTTCCGTGCATCAGAACTGCACGACAGCTGGAACTCCCAGTATAAGGATGCCGACCTGGCTGCAGTCATCAAGTATGGCGATGAGGTAATCAAGAAGCATCCATTGTGCAGCAACTTCCAGGAACTCTGGGACTACACCGAGCCTGATGGTGCCAATGAGAAGGTGAGCGAGGTGGTACTTGCTGCCCAGTTCTCTGACAACAGCGACTCCTGGGGCCGTTTCGGTAACCAGATGCACCTCTGCTTCCCATCTGTATATCAGAACCTGGCAGGTATGAAGCGTGATATTTCCGGCGACCGTGAGTTCAGCTATGTAAGCTCTACTGAATATACCATCCAGGTATTCGACCGCGTGAACGACTCCCGTTTCTGGAAGTCATTCATCACCAAGTATGGCTGTAACTATACCAATGGTGCTCCAAAGTGGGATGCTGCAGTCATGGCTAAGAATCCTGATGAATATACTGCAGAGGATGTTGCTGGCGAGCATCGCTTCGTGGGTGGACAGATTGGTTTGAAGTATATCGTAAACAATCCTGGTGATACCCGTTTCACTCCTGGTCATGACAAGGATGGCAACGAGTCTAAGTCAGAGGATTTCGTATTGAAGGATGGCAAGGTCTGCCCAGAGCATACCTTTGTACGCTACTATGCCGGTCAGCCATTCCAGTGGAATACTGCCAAGGACAATACTACCCACTCTGGTAATTACTATACCATCTATCCACACAACCGTGGCGTAGCCTTGTCTAAGTTCCGTGACGGAGCCCGCAACGCTATCGCTTCTCAGTTTGGTACCCGCGATGCCATCATCGCCCGTTCTGCTGACGATGTGCTGATGGTTGCCGAGGCTTATATCCGTAAGAAGGATTACAGCAATGCCATCAAGTATCTCAATATGGTTCGCGACCGTGCCGGATATGCTGAGGGTGAGGATCGCTCTATCAGCCGTGACGGTGGTCAGGCTTACAAGAAGAACAGTGTCTGCACCAACAAGGGTGGCGGTTTCTCTGCCGAGGGTGCCATCTATACAGAGGAGAACACTTACTTCGAGTCAAACAACATTCCTGTAACTACCGCCGCAACCAAGAGCAGCATGCATCTGAACAGTGTTGATGATATTCTGAACTCAGAGGCAGATAAGCCTATCTACGAAGCCTTGAAGTGCAATTCAGAGGCAGAGAAGATGATGTGCTTCCTCCTGAATGAGCGTACCCGTGAGCTGATTGGTGAAAGCCAGCGTTGGGAAGACCTGGCACGTACCAAGACCTTGGAGGCTCGCTGGAATGCATTCAACGATGGTTCTCAGCGTGGCATCGGTAAGTTCGACCCAGCCAAGCATTACTATCGCCCTATTCCTCAGTCATTCCTCGACGGTATCACCAATGCGAATGGTGCTTCCCTGAGCAATGAGGAGAAGGAGAAGATGCAGAATCCTGGTTACTAATCGGATATCTAAAGGATAGGTTAATGATTATATGTTGAAGAGCGGTATCTTTCTCTAGGTAGAAGGTATCGCTCTTTTTTCTTCTCATACAGAAAACTGTAAGAATGAAATAATGAAGAATTGTATGATAGTTCGCTTCTTCGGATAATATTACTAGGTAGATGAACCGGATTATGCGTACTTTTGTAGCAGAAATACAAAACAATAAACAACTATCATCATGCAAATCAAACAAATGTTATTTCCGATGATGGGTATGGCGCTGACAATGGCTCCTTGCTCTCATCTTAATGCACAAGTGCAGACTCCGGTATCGCAGATGGAGAAGCTGGACCGTGGCTTGGTGGCTTTGCTTGCCCAGGACAAGGGAATCTTCCTCAGCTGGCGATTGCTGGGGACGGATAGCAAACACGTATGCTTCGACATAGAAAGAGATGGAAAGATTATCGCCCATCAGGTGAAGCTGACCAATTATACAGACCGGAAAGGTTCTGCTGCCAGCAGCTATCGAATCATCACTTATCAGAAGAAACCCAGGATGGATGCTCCGGCTGAAAGAGAAGTTTCGAAGGCGGTGAAGCCATGGAATGATCTCTATCGCTCCCTGCCCATCAACCGTCCTGCCGGCGGTGTCTCTCCCGATGGAAAATCCTACGAATATACCCCCAACGACTGTAGCGTGGGTGATGTGGATGGTGATGGAGAATACGAAATCGTCCTGAAATGGGACCCGACCAATTCGCATGACAATTCGCATGACGGCTATACGGGAGAAGTCATCTTCGACTGCTATAAGCTGGATGGAACCCAACTCTGGCGCATCAATCTGGGAAAGAATATCCGTGCCGGTGCCCACTATACCCAGTTCCTGGTCTATGATTTCGACGGCGATGGCAAGGCAGAAATGGTCTGCAAGGCATCGGCTGGGTCGGTAGATGCCAGGGGCAGGTTTGTGAGCGATGCGGCTACGGATGACGGAATCCGCTCCATCGACAACCATGCCGACTATCGCAATTCCAGAGGTCGCATTATGACCGGTCCCGAACTGCTGACGGTCTTCCATGGCGAAACCGGAAAGGCGATGCATACCATCTGGTATCAGCCCAACCGAGCCTTCGGCGTTGGCAACCAGGTGGAAGAGGGGGAGCATCTGGAGAACGGATTCCCTGCCTACTCTTCCGTATGGGGCGACAAGGCAAACTATGGCAACCGTGGCGAGCGATACCAGGCTGGCGTGGCTTTCCTGAAGGGTGCCGACAAGAAGCCGAGTGCCGTGATGTGCCGTGGCTATTATACCCGCTCTTATCTCTGGGCGGTAGATTTCGACGGAAAGGAACTCAAGACCAAATGGCTCCATGCTTCGCTGACTCCCAACGACTGGAAGGTGACCGATGCCGACGGAAAGGTGTTGAAGGAAGCTCATGGATGTAAGGCAACTGCCTATGCCCAGGGAGCGCACAGTCTGGCTGTGGGCGATGTGGATGGGGATGGATGTGACGAAATCACATACGGTTCGGCTGCCATCAACCATGACGGAACCTTGTTGTATTCTACCGGATTGGGACATGGCGATGCGCAGCATCTTGCTGACCTGGATCCCGACCGTCCGGGCTTGGAATATTATATGGTACACGAAGAATATCCTTACGGTTCTGACCTGCGGGATGCAAGAACAGGCGAAATCCTGTTCCGTACACTCGATAAGGAAGATACCGGAAGAGGAGTGGCTGCTGATATCGATGCCAAGCATAGGGGATATGAACTTTGGTGTTCGGATGCTCCTGTTGTAAGAGACATCAAGGGTAAGACTGTTTCGGCAGAAACCAGAATGCCGGCAATGAATTTCCGGATCTATTGGGATGGTGACTTGCAGGATGAACTTTTGGCAAACGGACGTCCTCCCCATTTCCCTCCTTATCTCCAGAAATGGAACGGCAGCGAGGCGGTGGCTTTGCCTTTGAGCAATGGCAAGCAAATGTATGAGATGGGCAACTCGGTGAGTTGCAACTGGTCGAAGGCGACCCCGAATCTGCAGGCTGATCTCTTTGGCGACTGGCGAGAAGAAGTCATCTATTGGGACAAGAGCGATGCCTCGCATCTCAATATCTTCACCACCAATATCCCTACAGAATATCGGGTTCCAACCCTGATGCACGACCATATCTATCGGATGGGAGTGGCCTGGCAGAATGTGGGCTATAACCAGCCTCCGCATCTGGGGTATTATCTGCCTGATCATGCTGAGAAGATTCAGAAATAAGAATTTGAAAAAAAATAGAGATTCTGACAAGATAGAGATGTATCTGATACGTTTATTAAGATATAAGGAAATACAGAGAATATAAGATATAAAGCGATAAAGGATATGAAAAGAATATTATTTGCCATCTCATTGATGGCAGCAACTACAGCTTCCTTTGCCCAGGTGGCAAAACCGATGGAAGATGTCAACAAGGTTATCGACAATACCGTAGATAGCCTGAACAAGGCGATGACCGCCCGAATCCAACCGGGAACCAGTCGCAAGGGAAACAACCCGGTACTCTTCCTGATAGGTAACTCTACCATGCGCAATGGCACACTGGGTAATGGTAACAACGGTCAGTGGGGCTGGGGATACTACGAGCACGAGTTCTTCGATGCCAACAAGATTACGGTAGAAAACCAGGCTTTGGGCGGTATGAGCAGCCGTACCTTCTACAACCGTCTTTGGCCGGATGTGCGCAAGGGCATCAAGGCAGGCGACTGGGTAATCATCTCCATCGGTCATAACGACAATGGTCCTTACGATAGCGGAAGAGCACGTGCCAGTATCCCTGGCATCGGCAAGGATTCGCTCAATGTCACCATCAAGGAGACGGGCGTGAAGGAAACCGTCTATACTTACGGTGAATACATGCGCAAATACATCAACGACTGTAAGGCACTGGGTGCTCATCCTATTCTGATGTCGCTGACTCCACGTGATGCCTACGATGAGAACGACAAGATTATCCGCGTCAACAAGACCTTCGGATTGTGGGCAAAGCAGGTGGCTGAGCAGGAAGGCGTTCCTTTTGTAGATCTGAACGAGATTTCGGCAGTCAAGCTCGACAGCTATGGTCATTGGAAGGAGAAGTATCATTTCTTCACCGACCATATCCACACCTCCCGCTTCGGAGCGATGATGAATGCCCGTTCGGCTGCAGAGGGATTGGCAGAAAGTAAGGATCCGAATCTGGCTCCTTTGCAGGCGATGATGATCAATGTGGCTTTGCCAGTAGAGAATTTCAAGCGTGAACCGGGTAAACCGGTCGTCTTCTTCACAGGCGACAGTACTGTGAAGAATGCCGATAAGGAAGAAGACGGCATGTGGGGCTGGGGCTCTCAGGCTTATACCATCTTCAATCCTAAGAAGATTACCTGCGTAAATGCAGCCAAGGCGGGTCGCAGTTCCCGTTCTTATCTTAATGAAGGAAGATGGGAGAAGGTATATAACAGTCTTCAGCCAGGCGACTATGTGCTCATCGAGTTCGGTCATAACGACATCTGTTCTATGACCGATAAGAAGATGCGCGGTTCCATTCCTAGTGCCAAGGATACCTGCCATATCTATCAGATGGAAGAGAGCAAGCAGTATGAGGTGGTTTATTCCTTCGGCTGGTATCTGAAAAAGTTCATCCAGGATGTTCGCGAGAAGGGTGCTACCCCAATCCTCGTTTCCCTGACTCCTCGCAACGAGTGGCCTGACGGAAAGATGGAGCGCCGAAACGATACCTACGGCAAGTGGTATCGCGAAATCGTTGCAGAGACAGGCGTTGCCTTCCTCGACCTCCACAACATCGCTGCCGATTCTTATGATAAGATAGGTAAGGAAAAGGTGAAGGCTTATTACAAGAAGGATCATACTCATACTAGCTTGAAGGGTGCCCGGCACAATGCCAAGTGCGTGGCTAAGGGCTTGAAGAAGATGAAGAGTCCTTTGGCAAAGTATCTGAAGTAAAGCAATGGAATAAGATTGTTCTTAAAAGAAGGATCAAAATGAAGACAAGAAATTTTTTATTTACCAGCCTGCTGGCGTTGGCTTCTTCTGTAGGAGCCAATGCCCAGACTTTTGATATTGATATGTTGAAGGCGCAGCCTGTTTATTCCGTAGAGAACGGACAGGGATACGATATCGTGGCTGCTCCAAAGGCAAAGAGCAATGCGCCTTTCTTCTATTCCGTGAAGGTGGCAGATGGCAACTATAAGGTGACCGTGGTGCTCGGTTCTAAGAAAAAGGCGGGCAAGACGGTGGTGCGTGCCGAAAGTCGCAGATTGATGCTCGATGAGGTGAGCACCAGGAAGGGCGAGTTCAAGACTTACTCCTTCATCGTGAACAAGCGCTCTCCTTATATTACTGATAAGAAGAATGTGAAAATCAAAGCCCGTGAGAAAGGATACTTTACCTGGGATGAAAAGCTGACCTTGGAGTTTACTGGTGCAGCCCCTGTGGTGAAGAGCATCAAGGTGGAGCCGGCTCCAGCCGAAACCACTACCTTGTTCCTTTGTGGCAACTCTACGGTAGTTGATCAGTTTACGGAGCCATACGCTTCCTGGGGACAGATGGTGACCCGATGGTTTGGTCCTGAGGTGGCTATCTCAAACCATGCCGAGAGCGGACTGACGGCAGGTTCCTTCCTTGCCTCCAACCGTCTGGACAAGGTGCTGGCGATGATGAAGAAGGGCGACTATGTGATTTGTGAGTTCGGACACAACGACCAGAAGGAGAAGTATGCAGGCAGTGGTGCCTGGTATAATTTCTCTTTCAACCTGAAGAAATTCATCGACGAGGTACGCAAGAAGGGTGGCAACATCATCTTCGTAACTCCTACCCAGCGCCGAATGTTTGACCAGGCTACCCATAGCAAGATTCAGGAAACTCATGGCGATTATCCTGATGCCATGCGAGCAGTGGCGAAACGAGAGGGCGTGCCTGTGATAGAACTTCACGATATGACCCGCACTTTCTTCGAGACCTTGGGTTACGAGAACAGTAAGAAGTCGCTGGTTCACTATCCGGCAAATACTTATCCTAACCAGCCTAAGGCTCTGGAGGATAACACCCACTTCAATCCATACGGAGCCTACGAGGTGGCAAAGATGGTGGTAATGGGCATGAAGCAGCTCAATCTGCCTATCGTGAAGTATCTCCGTGCAGACTGGAAGGACTTCAATCCTGCGCAGCCAGATGATTTCAATCAATTCGTATGGTATCCATCCGTGAACCAGGATGTAACCAAGCCAGACGGAAATTAATACTTTAAACATTGAACTTTGAGCTTTGAACATTGAACTTTATGATTAGTTCTTTTGCTTCAAATCTCATATTAAATGAATTTGGAATGAATAAAAAGACAATACTTTTCGCCTCGTTGCTGCTGAGCGGTTTGCCTTTGATGGAAACCCTTTCGGCTGAGGCTGCGGTGCGCGATACTATCAGCATCAACCAGGGATGGCAGTTCCATCGCGGAGATGTGAAGAATATCTCTGAGTTGAAAACTACTCAGAGCGGGGATGAGGTGGTGAATCTGCCACATGATTTCCTGATAGGACAGGATTGGGTGGCTCCGGATGCCAGTGAGCGACCAGATAACAGCGATGCGGGCAGCAATGTGCGCAGCCGATTGAGTTCCCGTGGATTCAAGGAGATGGGCATCGGATGGTATCGCTACGAGCTTACTCTCAAGGATGAATGGAAGGGAAAGCGCATCATGCTCGATTTCCAGGGCATCATGCTGGTGGGAGATGTTTATCTCAATGGTCAGCGCATCGGAGGTACCGATTATGGTTACCTCGGTTTCGATATCGATCTGAGCAAGCTCCTGAAATGGGGAGAGGCTAACGAGATTACCGTCAAGGCGGATACCCGAAATCCTAACAATTCCCGCTGGTTTACGGGTGCCGGTCTCTATCGTGATGTCAATCTCATTGTCACCAACAAGGAACTGTTCTTCCCTCGCCATCCGCTCTTTATCCGCACCCAGGATAACAAAGAGGTGAAAATCAAGACAGAGATTATCAACCAGCAGAAACTGGCTAAGGGACAGAGCACTGCCAAGATGCCGGTAGGCGTTCGTATTCTCGATGCCGATGGCAAGGTGGTGGCTGAGCAGAAGAACGATATCCACTTCAATGCCAAGTGGAGAGACAGAGAGTATGAATTGCCAAGTATCTCTTTGGAAAACGCTAAGTTGTGGTCGCCGGATTCACCTTATTTATATACTGCCGAGGTGACACTTTATGACAACGAGGGCAATATAGCCGACCAGATTAAGGAGCCGTTTGGTGTGCGCACCATCGAAATCGTTCCGCAGAAGGGCTTGCTGGTAAACGGCAAAAAGGTGCTTTTGAAAGGTTATGCCAACCATCATACCCTCGGTGCCCTGGGTGCTGCCGCCTATCCGCGTGCCATCGAGAAGCGACTGAAACTGATGAAGCAATTCGGTATGAATCATATCCGCACCTCTCATAATCCATATAGCGAGGATTTCCTGAAACTCTGCGATAAGTATGGCATCCTGGTGGTGGATGAACTGTACGACAAATGGCTTACTCAGTATGCAGGCGGCAGAGTGGAGTGGGAGAGCCTTTGGCAGAAAGATATTCCGGAATGGGTAAAGCGAGACAGAAACCATCCGTCGGTGGTGATGTGGAGTCTGGGAAATGAATTGCAGCAATATAGCAATCTGCCTTTCAACGATTGGGGCGTTACTGCCTACAAACTGCAGAAAGAGTTGCTGCACCGTTATGACGATACCCGACTCACCACCGTGGCGATGCATCCCCGTTATCGTAACCTGGAGACGGATTCCATCCCAGCCGACCTGGCAATAGAGACAGAGGTGAACTCATATAACTATCGCTATATGTACTTCCCTGGTGACAGCAAGCGCTATCCTGAGAAAACCTTCTATCAGAGTGAGGCAAGTGTGGCTGCCATGGGACCAAACTTCTACGATATGGATCTCGACAAGGTGATAGGTCTTGCCTATTGGGGCGCCATCGATTACCTGGGCGAGAGCATGGGATGGCCTGTCAAGGGTTGGAACCAGGGTGTGTTCGATCTTTCTCTTCAGCCAAAGCCAGATGCTTATTTCGTGAAGAGCATGTTTACTGACGAGCCAACCGTTCACATCGGTGTTATTGAGAAATCGGGTGGTAACATCCAGTGGAATGGCATCAATGTTTCTGCCGGAAAGCTTTCAGAAAACTGGAACCGTGAGGCTGGCGAGCAGGTTTCTCTCTATACCTATACCAATGGCGACGAGGTGGAACTCTTCCTGAACGGCAAGAGTCTGGGAGTGAAGAAGAACAGCAACGACCCTAAGCTCCGTGCCCGCATCAAGTGGGACAACATCGCCTATGCTCCAGGCACTCTGGTGGCTGTGGCCAAGAAGAACGGCAAGGTGGTGGATCGCCATCAGATAGAGACCACGGGCGAGGCTGTGGCTCTGAAGCTGGTTCCGGATATGGAGACCTGGCATGCTGACGGTAAGGATCTGATGCACGTTCGCATCTATGCAGTAGATAAGAAGGGCAGAAGAGTACTGAACGTGAAGGATGCTAAGGCATTCGACAAGTTGACTTTCACCGTGAAGGGCGATGCGAATATCGTGGCGGTGGATAATGGAAACATCTCATCGGATGAACTTCATATCGGAAAGACCCAGTTGGAGAAGACCATTCAGCGCAATCTTTTCCAGGGTTCCGCCCTCGTGATATTGAGAGCAGGCGATAAGCCAGGAAAGATAGAACTTTCGGTAGCTGGCGAAAAGATGAAAGCCAAGAAGCTGGTTTTGAATACGAAATAAATCATAAGAATCGTCTTGATGAATCCGAATCGTTTTGATTGTTTATATACTAAAAAAGGTCGCCAAAATGCTGGCGACCTTTTTTAGTATCATGACACACTTTTCGATATAATCCGCTATAATTAGTTGTTTTCCCTATAAATCTCGTCATTTTTTGATGGATTCAAAATGATTTTCCGCTATAATAATGACGAATTCGCCATAATTCCGCTAAAATCCGCTTAGTATTTGCCCAACTAATTACTCAACTACCTTCCACTCGCCTCCATTACGTGAGCCTCCAATGCGAATAAGCCGTCCTCTTTGCTTTAATTTCTTGATATGGTAGGCAACCCCATCTTCTGTTATGCCACATACGGATGCAAGTTCTTTTGCCGTGACCTTAGGATTATTACTGATTATTTCAAGAATGGTTTCCGTAGTGTCGGCAGGAGTTTCCGTAGTTGTTTCCGTAGTATCAGCAGGAGTTTCCGTAGTTATTTCCGTAGTGTCGGCAGGAGTTTCCGTAGTCTCTTTGATGTTTTTTCTCAGTTTAAGACAAGTTTCGATTCTGTCAGGATTACTCTTTTCTTCAACTGTTGGGATGCTCCAACCATTATCCTTCCATCCTTTTGCGATAACATCGGCACCTGTACCACCTTTTTCACCAATTCCCAAGAATACAAACATCTTTTGGATTACAGGGTTTCTGCACACACTGTGTCCTCCTTCATAATATTCTTCCATACTGACAAGCATTGTACCAGGGTTGGATAACACAATACGGTCGAAATATCTGTCTATGACAATATTACCCCTCACAGTATATGCTGCATGAATGATGCTGTTAGCTAAAGCCTCACGCAGAGCCACATGAGCTGTAGTGGTATTATTCCTTATTTGATTATTGTCAAGACTGAATGGTACAGGTAACGCATGTTGCAACAAAGGCAAAACACGAGTGAAGAACTGGTAAAGGTTAGCTTCCCAAGTTCCGTCTGGATATATACGATTTGTCCAACGTATCCGGCTGTCATCAATCAAATGTTCACGATAGTCAGGAAAGAACTCTTGGCAACATTCTGGATCTGTAATACTGTTACTTTTACCAAACATCAGCATTCCTGCAACCGTAAATCCTTCGGTTGATGTAGCTCTATCCTTACGATAGGCACCTATGTTTTCCAAGAACTGTTTGTCATCAACCTCAGTCCAAGGATGGTTTTCGTGTTTGATATCATATGCACGGCGATACTGGTGAAGAGTCAGCATATCAATGTCATCAATGGAATAACCTCGTAGGATTCGAGAATCTGCGGATGCTCTCATATTGTTGGCATCCGAGTACATCTGCTTTATCTCATCATCTGTACATAGATAATCTCCCTCGTCCCTGCGCTTGTAAGTATGTCCAAACGGAGTAAGTGTAAGGTGAATGGGGCGCAAGTTATATTGTGCACGAGGAATTCTAAAGGCAAGTAAGTATTGCCCTCCGTCAGTCTTTATTTCTTCTATATCGCTCTCTACTAGCAGTGGAATATTTACGCACGACTTATTGTGTGCATCATCCCAAAACTGCTTTCTGTATTTTGTAACAAGCTCTTTTGAAAGGCCATCAGGGGTGAATTTATGATTCTTCTCTTTTACTCCCAACACAATTGTTCCACCATTAGTATTGGCTAATGCTGAGAAAGAACGCCAAAATTCAGCTTTTGGGAATCCGCCTGCGGCTGATTTATATTCTATTTCAGAGCTTTCCTTCAGTTGAAGTTTCAAATGTATCTGTTCTGCTATGTTCATATCTGTTCACTTCTATTTTAGATTAACATATGCACCACTTATAGTTACCTCAGGAGGATAGTCTTCAATATTGAAATTGCGTTCAATATTGCATGATTCACAGACTGCATTATATAGTTTTACCTCATTATAATTAATGTCTTTATCAATAACAATCATCTTTCCCATCATCTGGGCAATTTCCTGCTTTAAATCAGTTGATAGTGTTCTTACTATTGCCAAAGCTTGTAACGTAACAAGATTGTTTACCTCGACCATATAATTATCTGCAAGTTCGAAAGAACGTGCAATTTCATTCATATAATCAACTTCGACATCTTTTACAATATTATCTGCATTAACGATGTCATTCAATATTTTTAATACAGCTATTTTTGCATTATGCGTTAATTCTTTCATTGTGTATTGTTTTTTTTACTTCTTTGCGTTTACACAAACCCAATTCCATGCATTCTTCTTTTTGTCATAATCATAGATAATCAGACTTTTGATATTATCACCATTCTTTAATTTGTATTTTTTTACAATATTTGGTGAAACAAAGCAACTTATAGAACCTGACTTTAAGAATGCAAATTCTTTATCGTCCCTTTTGTTAATCTTTCCTTCCACATATTTAGCATAATTTAGATTCGAAGGCAGTTGAAATTTTGTTGAACTGATAATTTTCATTCTGCCTTCATTATCTGTAATATAATGCAATTTCAAAATATTTCCAGCCTGTACCCTAAACCGTAACTTTTGAACTGTCCTTTTCTCTTTGCCATAAATAATAAAAGCTTTATGATTGGTTTGATCAACGTATGTTACGACTGCAATACATTCTTCTGCGCCATTGCATAATATGGCATCCGTAATGGACATATAATCAATAGAAACATTTCCGTCTGGTATAGTAGAATTAAGCCACGGTTGGTGTATCCAGCAATCTATTTCGTTTGGTAGTCTCCAACCTTGTGAAACATAGCATCGTGTTACAGCATCAATATGATAACGTGCAGAGTTAAGTAATCCACGCTTTATATACAAATTGGCTAATTTGATATGAACTTTACCAAGGAAGGTTTCTTGTGTTCGGCAATGAACTGCACGTAACAGACAAGCTAGTTGTTTGTCTTCATCATCCGTGAAAACATCACTTAAAAGCTGCCAAACCCAAAACTCGGTAGCCTTTTTTCTCGCAAAAGGTATAATAACTTTTAAAGCTTCATCTCGATTACTTCCTAAAGCCAAGAGAAGTTTCCCGTAGAAATAACCTGGATACATCATTTCTTTATGGTTATTCATAAGATTGTCCAACTTGGGAAGGAATTCCTCAATTCGTCCAAGATCATTTAGTCTAAGCAACGCCTTGGAATTTGCTATGAAGGCACGTTCGGCAAGAGTCATTATCTTTTGTCCTTTCTGATTGACGTATGGCTCATAGTCTTTAGAAGATAGGTCGTCCAAATTCCACCAATCAAAAAATTCAGGCATTTCAGACCAATTCTCAAATTTGAGAATGGCTTGAAGAAGGAAGGAATGACCTATGGATGGTTTGAATTCATAATCCTTAAACTTCGAAAACAACGTTGATAGTTTTGAAGATGCTTCAATGTCTGTTAAGAATATATTATTCTTGATGAAGTTTGCTATTTGGAATTGCACATTGTCAAAAATCATACTGTCATTGGCTATAGTCAGCTGATCTAATGATTTAAGCTCGTTTATATGTTCTAACAGTTTGGCATAGTCACCAACTTCAGAATCAGCTTTTATCATGTAATATAGCACCCAACCAACAGCTCTTTGTGCCCAGATATCGGCTGGCCTAGCCGCCAAATCGGTTTTGGCAAGTTCGTATGCTTCCTGTACTTGACCTGCCTTGCACATTGTTGTTATATCTTTAACATTTGCCATATTATACAAAATGTGAGTTTATTATTTCTATTATTTCACTAAGTTCTCCGTCATCTTTACCTTTCAGTGACATAGGTTTGGCGTATGTGATAAATCCGTTAGAATTTACATACACCTTTATATATGAGAATGTCCCGCTGGTACGCATATAATATGTAGTGCAGAAATCTTCAGCATGTTCAACTACGTTCGTAATCTGAACACTTATAGTATCACATGCCGACCTAATCAAATCAAGCAACTTGCAGTGTGATTCATCGGATGGAATGTAATTATATTTATAAGACATTCCTTGTTCGTCATTCAACATAATTTCTATAAGCGGTGTATGCTGATTCGGAGATGCCGCCTTTGCAGGCTGGAAGATATCTCCAGCTTTATAGAAGAGATCATATCTGTCAACTCCGTCTGGAGTTTGTATGTTGTATATCTCCAAATACGGACGACTTTGTACGCTTATTATTCTGTACGGAGTATATTCCATGTTTTTTGCAATGCAATGGTACTTTGCCCTTATGCCATTGTCTACATTTTTGTTGTGGAATGGTGTAGGCGGGACTTCGTTAAGGATTCTGCATTCCGGAGCGATGTTCTTGCATTTTTGTATAGGTTCGATTCTGAATTTTGAGAATGATGTGATATGTGGCAGGTTTGTTACGTAAAGTGTTTTCTGTGCTCGTGTTGTAGCTGTATATGCCCATCTTAGACTGTCATCATCAAGTCCTGTTCTACCCGTGTAGTCAACGAACACTTTTCCCCATTCACCACCTTGACATTTGTGCCCTGTTACGGCATATCCATATTTTGCACGTATAGCATTGTAATACTCATCATTGAGAAGAGCTTCTGCAAAACTTTCTGTACCTTGTTTTAAATTTGGATTCCTCATACAGAAATTGATATACAGAGCTCTGTTTTCATCTATCGAAATTGTTGCTGTATCGCTTGTCAATAAATCCTCAAGCAACATACATGGAATCGGATTACCATCGCCATTAGGAACTGTTACTTTAATGAAGTTTAGAGTAATGACAATGCGCTCTTTCTTTCCTCCGATTTGGGCATATACAGGAGCAGATTGTTGTATTCTCTCTCCAATGGAAAGTACAGGAACAAACTCTCCGTTCATACGATCAAGCCTATAGTTGTTTTGTGTAATAAGTAAAATGTCATTTTTCTGAAGAGGCACATCTCCTCCATAAAGAGATTTGCGGATGTCTCTATTATATCTGTTTGCAGATTTATTTGAATAGCATATTATAACACTATCGTGTTTTCCTGATTCTTTTCTGTAATTAAGGTATTTATCAAGGAACTGTTCTGACGGAACTGTTTCCACATCATCCTTTTGCTCTTCAAATACAAGTTGGTTACGTTTGTCCTTTTTAAGGAGATCACGTATCATCATAGCATTCTTTAGGATAACGCTATCATCCTTTTGACGAAGCACTTCTGTAAGCTCAGCCTCAATGACCTTCAGACCTTTCTCTTTAAAATACTCAGTCCGTAATGCATTAGATACTGATTCTCCAACTGGAGGCAACTGCGCAGGATCTCCTACAAAAATCACTTTACCGCCAAAGTTAGGTCGTACAAACGTAAGGAGATCTTCCATCTGATTATCTGTGCCGAACATAAACAATTCATGTTCTATCTTACGAGAACAAACCATTGATGCTTCATCTACAATAGCAACAATATTGCCTCCATTTTCAGAGTTGTTGATAGAAAATACAAACTTAAACTCTGACTCTGCAATATTCTTGACTTTTTTAGGCTCAACGTGTGCTTTGGAATAAATCGCTTTGTGAATAGTTGTAGCTGTATGCCCCGTCTTCATAGCAAGAACTCTTGCTGCACGTCCTGTAGGAGCCATCATTGCTAACTGACGATTTTGTTCTATATAGTCTGCTATCACCTTAACCATTGTCGTTTTACCGGTACCAGCATAACCACGAAGAATAAAAACAGATGCATCACTATTAAGAAAAGCTTTAATTTGTTCGAAAACTTTATTTTGTTGGTTTGTTAATTCCATCATTTATTCTCTAATTCTATTTACTATCTCTATTTTCATCGCCTCCTTCGGTATATACGCCGTAGCCACCAAGCATCCATCAAAAAGTTCTACCACCACTCTCTGTTGTCCAGCAATCCTTGTCACTCTACCATGTATATCCTTAAACTCACCCTCTGTAATTACTACTTCATCCCCTAACTTATATTTGATATTCTCCGAAGTAACAGGGATGATGTGAGGATTATGGATGGAGGTTAAACGGATGAAATTATCCATAGCTGTATCGGCAATGATAAGAGGAGGATTCTTGGTTGGCGCATTTTCACAAGGTGAAGTATGGTCGTAATAATAACTCAACAAAGCCCTATTTTCAAAAGGTTTGATGTTCTTATCTTGCAAAAGAGAGTCAACTTGCTCTGCTGATGCATGAACAAACATAAAAGATGAAATAAGAGGCTCCGTTATAATTCGCTTCTTTCCTTGCTTTCTTACCTCTTTATATCGCAAAGGTACATAACATTCGAGTCCTTTAGCCTCTATAAATGCTTTTGCCTTGATAATACGCCCATATGTAACTCGCAGAACGAACCATTGCTTGTTTTGTGAAGGCACATTCTCTACCGACACCCCACCTTTGTTCTTTGAGATGGAGGGCGTACAAGAGGTAAGTCTTGCACTTGGACACGATGAACCAGTGTCAGTAGGTTGCCCATTATACAATGAAGCATTAGCCGTTAAAGGCTGTTTGATTTTATCTTCCAATGTTATATCCAGAGGTTAGATGAAAAATCGACTGACTTTTCCTTTCAAGAATTGTCGAATATAGACCACAAAGGTAAGAAAAAAGATCAAGATTAAGGACTTTTAAAGTGGAAATCTTAGTATTTAGGGTGGTTTTTAACATTTGTGTATATACTAAAAAAGGTCGCCAGCATGTTGGCGACCTTTTTTAGTATCCTTTGTTTTCTCTTTATTTTCTGAATTTCTTCTTAAACCATTGGTTGAATGCCACGTAGGCACTGATTTCCTCCTGGTGCTGAGGCTCGGCAAATGTCAGTACATTGCCCGATGAATCTCCGTGCTGGTCAGGGAAGATAATCATCAGATTGGTGCCCGAGAAGAAGCGGGTAAGCTCTTCCGGCAATCGCTCTAATGCCGACTTGTGGGAAACGGTTCCCTTGCGGGCTGTCACCACCACAAAGAGATGGTTCTTGCTCATGTGGGAGGCAAGCTGAGGCATCTCGTTCCAATGCTGCATCAGGGTGTATTCGGCACGTACTTCCTGATGGCGGTTGGTGATGTACTCATTGATGAGTGCCAGGGTCTCCTCCCTGCCGTGGAACTGGATGCGGCAATCCAGATTGCCTGACAGGCGCGCCAGTCGCTCTACCCAGCGGTAGAAACCCGGTTCAAATTCTGCCCTCGATGGTACTGCCACCTGTATTCGGCGAATGGTATTGAGCGGCTGCTTGATGCGTGCCATGATGATCTGACGGCTCATACCGTTGAAGAGACTCTGATGAAACTCTCCCCAGAACTTAGGCGAAACCTCCGGATGCATGTGCATGCCGATGATGATTTCGGAACACTGGAACTCGTTGAAGGCATGCTTGATGCCGTTGGCGATGTTGGCTGCAATGCGAACCTGCGTCTGCGTCATCACGTCGGTGGCTGCGGCAAGCTGACTGCAATGATCCAGCAGCTGTCGGCCCTGTTCCTGCTTGTATCGCATATCCTTGTCATCATACACTACGTTCAGGCAGACCAGTCCTCTGTTCAGCTTCTGGTTTCTCACCAGGAAGGCGAGACTCATCAGATTATCGGCATATTCCGGATATTTCACCGGTATGAGAATCTTCTCATCGCTTGCCTTCTTGGTATCTTCGGCATCCGGAAGCTCCTTGTCGCGGAGGATAATCTTTCTGGAACTCCAGTCGGTGAGCATCGAAGAGATGACGCAGGTGCAGAGAATCATCATCACCACACCATTCAGCATGTCATCGTTCACCAGATAGGTGTTCGGACCCACCAGGAGGTTCATACCCACCATCACCATGGCGATACTGCCGGCGGCATGGGCAGAAGTCAAACCGAACATCATGTGACCCGATGACAGCGGCAACCGGAATCCGAAGCAGGCGGCATAGGCTGCGATGGCTTTTCCCAAGGTTCCGAAGAACACGATGCAGAAGATGACCCAAAGGATATGACTGCCCTGGAAAAGCAGACCCACATTGATGAGCATACCCACACCGATGAGGAAGTAAGGGATGAAGAGGGCATTGCCCGTAAACTCCAGTCGGTTCATCAGCGGAGATACGTGCGGGATATACCTATTTAATATAAGACCTGCGAAGAAGGCACCGAACACGCCCTCGATGCCTACTATCTGAGATAGGGTGGCACTCATGAAGAGCATCGCCATCACGAAGATAAACTGCATCACCGAATCGCTGTACCGGCGCAGAAACCATCTCGTGAGTCGCGGTATCAGGAATATCATTACTCCGCAGTATGCGGCAAACTTGACGGTGAAGAGTACCCAGAAGAGCAGACCATCGTGACTGGAGAACGAGGCGACGAGACCTGCCAGCATGATGAGCGCTATCAGCAGCGAAAGCATGCTGGAACCCACGCTTAGTGTAACGCTCGGTTTCTGCTGCAGACCATATCTGGAAACGATAGGGTAGGCTATCAGGGTATTGGAAGCCATGATGCAGCTCAGCAGAAACGATGCCCTGGTGGAATAATGCAGCAGCCAGATGCTCATGCCGAAGGTGAGGAAGAAGGGAACGAAGCAGGTGAGCAGACCATAGATGATGAGCCGCGATTTGTTTTTCTTCATACCCTCCATGTCCATCTCCAGGGCGGCGAGGAACATGATGTAGTAGAGTCCCACCTTGCCGAACAGCTCGAAAGATGCATCTCGCTCCAGGATATTCAGTCCGTATTTGCCGACAAGCACGCCCGCCAGTACCATTCCGATGATATGGGGGATTCTGAGCTTACCCATGATGATAGGGGCAAAGAGGATGATGAGGAGCACTACGAAGAAGATCAGCGTAGGGTCGGTAATTGGAAAATATTCTGCAATATTCAGCATAGGCATTCTACTTTATTGTTGATGATGAAAGAGGATCCAGCATCCGCTTTATTCCTCTTCGTTTTGTTTTTGAGTGCAAAAGTACGAATAAATCTTGAAAGAGCAAAGTTTTTGCTCAAGTTTATAAAAAAGATATTCTTCTTTCACTCTACCTTGAAGTGTTATTTCGAGGGGAAAAAAGAGCTGTTCAAGGGACTTGCCATCGACAAGTTGGAGAAGGAGTGGAAGCAATATCCAGTGTCCCACCTCGACTTCAATGGCAATAACTTTACGAGACCTGGTGTGTTGGAACAAACACTGAAGTCTTTTGTAGAAAGACAAGAAGCAATTTATGGAAAGGATGAGTATAGTGTAACTTTGGGGGATAGATTTCTTCGGGTAAAATAAAGTTTGTAAGTGATAAATAACTTTACAAGTTTAACGTGGCGGAAAAAACTCTTAAGAGAAGCTGTCGTTTTCCTTAAGGAAAAATATATTTTTCCTTAAGGAAAAAAATAAAAACCCTTAAGGGAAAATCTTCAATCTCTTTTTCCCCCATTTTTCGGGCGTTTTTGCCAGATTCTCTCTTCCTTGAATATTATTTACATAGATATGAAAATAGCTGGGGTAATGGCATTCATGGTTGGCGCAACCACTGCATCCTCGTAGGAGAGTGTCTCCATCTGGGGGTACTTATTCATAGTGAGGAGAGCTATGATCTTCTCATTGCCCGCATCCGCATTCTGATAGTAAGCGCTTGCTTAAACTTTGGTTCTAAAGATTGGGAAAACCAGGATTGATATGTCGTTTTGCCCGGTTTCCTATGACAGAATTTGATGAAAATCAAGAAATCGGCCCTTTTTTGAAGTTTTTCCCAAAAACATTGTGTGCGTACACAAAAAGGCATTACCTTTGCACTCGAAAAGATTGAATAACGAATATTTAAAGTAAAGAAAGGATAACGATTATGATGGTATTAGTAATGACACTGGCAGTTGTAGCTGCCCTTTTTGCAGAGGTTGTAAATGTCAACAAGAAGATTAGCCTCGGCAAGTAATCAGACAAAAATAGAGAAAGGATAAAAGTTATGATGGTATTAGGTATGATTTTGGCAATGATCGTTGCCGGATGTGCTGAGTATGGCGCAAGAACTAATATGAAGAACTTCGCTTAACAGCCGTTCTTCTTTCAATTTGAGAGAATTTAAACAGTAGTTGCATAGATAAATAAAGAAAAGGCAGTTGTTGGCATTAGAAGGATGCCAGCAGCTGCCTTTTCGTTTTTTCTCAGCTGAACTTTTTCAGTCTCGCTATTTTTTTCGGGCTATTCCTTTGCTTGTATCATTATTTTTTGTAACTTTGCCGAAAGATTTTAAAATGGCAGCAATATGAAATATCCTATCGGCATACAAGACTTTGAGAAAATCATAGAAGATGGCTATGTTTATCTGGACAAGACAGGCTTGGTCTATGATTTGGTTCATAATGGAACAATTTACTTTCTGAGTCGTCCACGACGATTTGGAAAGTCATTGCTCGTATCTACCTTGAAATGCTATTTCGAGGGTAAAAAGGAACTGTTCAAGGGGCTTGCCATCGACAAGCTGGAGAAGGTGTGGAAGCAATATCCAGTGTTCCACCTCGACTTCAATGGCAATAACTTTACTAATCCTGGAGAACTTGAGGTCATATTAGAGAACTTTGTTGCATCGCAAGAGATGATATATGGTAAAAGTCCTTTCAGGGATTCCT
>USRA01000002.1 GCA_900557035.1 uncultured Prevotella sp.
TTTTTCTCTTTAGCCATTTTACTTTTAGATAAAATATTAAAAATGTTTTGTATTTAATTCTTCTTTCGAAATCTCGTTAATATAGGAATCCCAAGAGCCATAACGGAATCTTGTTGTCCTTGCCTACCTCAGTATTGTAACGGGCATAGATGGTATCTGGATTACTACGCATCTTGTTGGGAGTTTGTGCATCACAGATTCTGAATTTCCTGTTGCCATCCACTGTATAATAGTGGTCTTTACCGCCCTGGTGAACTTTGTGGTCTTTCCAAAGAGAATTCACGAAGAATGTTTCCATCACTTCCTGCTTGTCAATCTGTATAGGATAGATAGCGTACATTAGGTTAGGATTATGCATCATCACCTTAGATGGTTTCTTCGGAAAATCCTGTCCCTCCGGATAGATCATATTGATGAGTCTGGAATCGGCCAGATACTTAATGTAGTTCATCACGGTTGCCCTACTTGTATTGATGCTTTCGGCCAGCTGGCTCACGTTGGGAGCCTTGGCGCCTTCCACAGCCAACTCGTAGAACAGGCGTTTTATTTTTGGCAGATACTTCAGTTCTATCTGCTTGATGAGGAGGATGTCAACCTCGGTCATCATATTCATTGTCTTTAGTAGATTCTCTGTGAAGTTACGCTGTTCCAAGAAAAATGGGTAGAAACCGTGATGCAGGTAATCATTGAAGTATTTCATCGGGCTCACCTTGGGAAGGATCTGCTTGATGATGTGTTCATGATTGCGGAGAATATCTTCGAGCTCGTATGGCTGGAAATCGTTGCCCGTCTTCAGATTGATGTATTCTCTGAATGAGAAGCCGCGGAGATTGTAACTCTTCACGATTCCATTGAGTTCTGGATTCTCTTCCTTCAGGCGCATAACGCTGGAACCTGTAAACACGATCTTCAGTTCAGGATACAGGTCGTAACATTTGCGGAGCTCCTTGCTCCAGTCCTGCTGCTTGAAAACCTGATCTATCAGAAGTGTGCGTCCACCATGGCTCACGAAGTCGCCTGCAAAATCGGCAATACCTCTGCTCTGGAAATAGAAGTTGTTCATATTCACATACAAGCACTTGCGGTCGTATGGTCCAAAGTGCTCCTTGGCATACTGGAGGAGAAAGGTAGATTTGCCTACGCCCCTAGTGCCTTTGATGCCAATCATACGGTCGTTCCAGTCAATCTCATCCATCAAGGTTCGTCTGACTGGGGCATCTGTATGCTCAACTAGATATGTATGTGTTCTGAAGAATGCTTCTTCCATGCGTTTAATATTGATTCATATTTGTTTTTTACGATGCAAAGGTAATAATATATTTTAAATTTGCAAACTCTAGATAGCAAAAACTAACTTTTTTTTCATTATTTAGCACTTTTCTAAGTAAAACTTACCCTCTTTTGCCGTTTTTATCTCAATAATTTGTATCTTTGCAGTATGAAACTACATATCTTCAATCCGGAACACGATTTGGCATTGGCCGCTCATTTGCGACAGTTTACCGCTCCTCATGCTGGAAGACAGTTGCGAAGCGACCTTGCATTTATACCTGCCTTGTGGGCAGATCAGGGTGACTTGGTGCTTGTTGATGACATCGACAATGCACGCGACAAGGTGCGCCATTTGGGGGAGCACCTGATGGAAAAAGTTGAGTTTATAACCAAACTGCAGCTTGAGCATCTGCTTAAGACGGAGTTTATAGACAGTGTGCATCCTTGGGGATGGGACTTGAGTCTGAAAGGCGAGCTGGAACGTATCGGTTTGCCGGAAATCATGCTGCCTACTGATGAGGTATTAGATAAGGTACGCGCGATAAGCAGCCGCCAATGGGCCGCTGAACATCTGCAGCAGGACGTAGTATATGCAGATAACTTTGCTCTGGTTAAGGAATGCGTGATGAAGTGGGGCAAGGCTGTAGTCAAGGCTCCTTGGAGCAGCAGTGGAAGAGGCGTGAAATATGTTTCTGCCGATGAGTTCCGGACAAACGGTGAATATCCCGCTTTCCAGCGCTGGGTAAGCAACATCATTTTCCGACAGGGTGGTGTTACCGTAGAGCCATACTATAATAAGGTGAAAGATTTTGGTATGGAATTCGAGATGCGTGACGGCAAGGTACACTATCTAGGACTCTCGCTCTTCGATACTGTCAAAAATGCCTATACCGGTAACTTGCTCTGCTCTGAAGAAGAGAAGATTGAAATGATAAAGAAATACATTAGTGAAGATGCGCTTTTCTCTGCAAGACAGAAAATTATAAATATAGTTGAACCTGCGTTAAAGGAAAGCTATAACGGGCCATTTGGAGTAGATATGATGATTGCTGCAAAGGATGGGCAGTTAGAGCTTGTTACTTGTATCGAATTGAATCTTCGCAGAACGATGGGGCATGTGGCTCTAGAGTTAGCCAGGATAACCAAACCTCAGAGTCTGATGCGTGTTGACTTTGATGGTAACAGATATCATTTGCGTGTAATGCCCGGTAAACAGGCAGCTGACGAGTAGCAAATAAAAATCCCTTAGGCTTGTTGAAGTCTAAGGGATTTCTTTGCTTATTGAAGTCTAAGTTTTTTATCCGAATTTCTCAACGAACTCATCTTCCGTGATGATAGGGATGTTGAGTTCATGTGCCTTCTTGTTCTTTGAACTTTGCGAGGCAGCATCGTTATTAATCAGATAGCTGGTGCTCTTGCTTACGCTTCCCGTCACCTTGCCACCTTGGCTCTCGATGTACGCCTTCAACTCGTTGCGGTTTTTATAACGATGAACATCGCCCGTTACAACGAAGGTCAGTCCGTCGCACTGCGTGCCTTTCTCTACAGGAGCCTGCTCGGTAATGGTGAGTTCCTTCATCAGATGCTGTACATGAGCGAAATTGTTGTCATCTTTGAACCAGGCGATGAATTTGGCGCTTTTTTCAGGACCGATGCCGTCGATGCTGGCAAACTCATCATCAAACATACAGAGTCGTGCGGTTTCTATCAGTTCCTTGACAGGATAGCGTTCTATGAGCTTTTTGGCGACATCACCTCCACACAACGGGATGTTGAGTGCATAGAGCAGATGGCGACCATCAGTATTTCGGCTTTTGCGGATGCTTTCCAGCATATTGCCTACACTCTTCTTTCCGAATCCTTCCCAGGAAGAGATGACATAGGCATGATCGGAAAGATGGTAAAAATCTGCATATTCACTGATCAAGCCTTCGTTTACCAGTTTCCAGATGGTCTGTTCTGAAATACCTTCTATGTTCAAACCTTCCTTGCTCACGAATCTCGTGAACTTCTTCAACTGCTTCGCCGCGCAATGCGGATTGGTGCAATGCAGTGTTTTCGTACCGCTTTCGCTTTCTCTAACGATAGCTTCAGCATGGCAGACAGGACACTCTCTAGGAATTTCAAAAACGCCAAGTGATTCTGTTACATTGATCACCTTTGGGATAATCTTGTTGGCCTTGATTACCTGCAATCGGGTTCCCTTGCCTCCGATACCCAGACGCTCACATTCACTTACATTGCAGAGAGATGCTCGTTGAACAGTTGTGCCTTCCAGTTCTACAGATTTGAAGACAGCCACAGGAGTGATGGTATTGGCTGCACACGACCATTCGATGTGGTCGAGTTCGGTATCAGCGTGCTCATCCTGCCATTTGAAGGCGTAACCGGCTCTTGTTGCATGATGACCTGTTACGGAACCAGTAGCAGCATAGGAGGTGTCATCGTAGCAGATGACGAGACCATCTACAGGGAAAGGATTCTTTTTGTTGGTCACCTTAGCTGTAAACGCATCAATTTCCTTTTGGATGTTATCGGAAGTTGGCTGCTCGATGTTCTGGCGCTCTACCGGATGAAAACCCAGTTGTTCCAACCACTGCATTCTTTTGCCCCATGATGTGATTTCCTGTTCGCAATAAACCAGGGTGAAAGGAATCCATTGGATGTGGCGCTGCTTGACTTCTTCTACATCTTTCAAAGAAAGAGAGCCGGATGCAAGATTGCGGGGATTGGCGTAATCACCTTCGCTCTCGATGATAAATTGCTCGAAGTCGGCATAGGAGATGACAGCCTCGCCACGAATCACGAGATGTCCCTTTTCTGTGATGGACTGCGGAATACCACTGATAGCTGGTGCCAGATGCGTAATGTTGGTGCCAATATGACCATTACCGCGAGTTACCACCTTGGTGAGTTTGCCATTGTCGTATGTCACTACCAAGGTGAGGCCATCCAGCTTCCAGGAAATCCAGATTGGGCGGTCTTCTGCCCACTTGACGAGGTCGCTGACCTTCTTGGTCTTTGCCAGAGAGAGAGCAGCGAACTCGTGTTCTTCCTTCTGGCCGACGATCGTATCTTCAGAAACTTTGTTGGTAGGGGAATCGGGGAGAATTTCGCCGGTTTCCTCTTCCAGCTTCTTGAGTTGGTCAAACAGGGCATCCCATTCGTAATCGGTAAGGACTTCACCCTTGCCGTTATAATAAACATCAGAAGCTTGGTTCAGTTGATTGACCAAGCTTCTCATTCTATTTAATTTATCCTCCATAATGTCTGTAAATCGTTATTGTATTTGTGGCTGTATCGTTTGCTTTTCGAAAGCAAAGCGCATACCTCTGTTCCCATAGTTGATTCTTCCGCAGATGCAGAAGCCCATAGAAGAGAGCAAGTTAATCATCGGAAGATTATCGAAATTGGTATCTACCTTGATGCTAGGAACCTTTTCTACCTCGCAGAGACTATTCACCTTATTAATAAATATACGTGCGAAACCCTCACGCTGATATTTAGGCAACGTAGCAAAGCGGTGTATTACATAATAATCGCCTGTGGTAAGCCAGTCGCCATCGATAAAATCGTACTGTGGTTCACCATTGAGTGCTACTGCACCATAGACAGCCACCTCGCCATCTACGGTAAGTACGTATGCGTTACCATTGTTGATGTCGTCTTTTATATCGTGCTCAGCAGGATAGTCATTAGTCCACTGATGACGTCCTGATGCGATCATAGAGCGACGAGCCTGGTCAATGATGTTCCAACACGCCTCAAAGTCCTTAATATATGCAGGTCGAAAATCGGTCTTCATTTCTTTGTATATTCACTTAATTATTTATTAATCGGGTGCAAATTTAACAAAAAAAAACGAATTAAAAGTACAAACGAAGAAAAAACTGCATTTTTACCCGCATTTTTCCTTTAATTTCTGTTTTTTTCATCTTTTCGGTAGTTAAAATGCGCTATTATCTCTTAAGTTTTACAAGTAAAATATAACGCCCTGTGAGGACAAAAAACATAAATCTCTTCATGCTTTTGCCTGACAGGGCGACTTCCCTTAGAGTGCTAAAGTCTTATCAAGTTCGGCGATAATAGCATCCTTCTGATCCTTGATGTGCTGACCGATGAATACAATCTTGATCATACGGTCACCAAGTTCCTCATCCCATTCCTTCTCGAGCTGCGGATTGTTCTTGCGCAGTTCTGCGAGCTGGTCGGCTGGCATTGTTGCGAGCCACTGACCAGCCTGCTTGACTGTCTTCTGCTGACCAGCCTGCTCGAAAACATAGCACATATCTGGTTCATCAGCAAAATAGCAGATACCCTTGGCACGAACGATGTCACGAGGCCATTTTCTTGCAACAAACTCATCGAAGAGACCCAGGTCGAATGCCTTACGGCGATAATATACGAAGGTTCCGATACCATATTCCTCAACCTCGCCACCTTCGTGGTCATGGTCATGATCGTGATGATGATGATGATGATGCTCGTGCTCATGATCCTCGTGGTGGTGATGCTCATGGTCTTCATCCTCGTGGTGGTGATGCTCGTGCTCGTCATCGTCTTCATCATGGTGATGATGCTCATGCTCCTCTTCTCCGTTTCGCTCAGATTCGATTTCCAGAATCCAGCCTGCTGATGTAGCAACGGTCTGCCAGTCAAACTTGTGAGTATTGACAATCAGATCGAGATCTACATCACCATAGTTGCATTCGAAAATCTCAGCCTTAGGCTGGATGGCGCGGATAATCTGCTTCAGGTGCTCCAACTCCTTTGGCTCTACATCTGCGGCCTTATTGAGAAGGATGATGTTGCAGAATTCCATCTGCTGGATTACGAGAGAAGCGAGATCCTCCTCGTCGAGGTTTGGCTTCATCAAATCAGAACCATTGGCAAACTCGTCCTTCATACGAAGTGCATCAACTACAGTAACGATGCTGTCCAGGCGCAAGATACCGTTCTTGATATACTGAGGACCCAGGGATGGGATAGAGCAGATGGTCTGTGCTATAGGTGCAGGCTCGCAGATACCGCTTGCCTCTATTACAATATAGTCGAAACGCTTCATATCTACGATTTCCTTGAGCTGTTCTACAAGATCCATCTTCAAGGTACAGCAAATACATCCATTCTGGAGTGAAACCAGGGAATCATCCTTCTGACCTACCACGCCACCTTTCTCTATGAGAGCTGCATCAATATTCACCTCACCGATATCGTTGACGATAACGGCAAATTTGATACCCTTCTTGTTAGCCAAAATCTTGTTGAGCAGGGTAGTCTTACCACTGCCCAGATAGCCTGTCAAAAGCAGGACTGGAACTTCTTTATTGTTCATAAATTCCTCTTTTTATAGTGTTATACTTTAATTACGAAAACGGGAGCAGCAAATAACATGCCACTCCCGCCTTATGAAAAGTTAATTATTACTTACGATAGTTATCAAGACCCTTATGCAAGAAGTCAAGATAAGCACTGACATCCTCCTTGAAGCTGAATGCAGCGTTCAGAGGATTTCCCTCATTATCCACAGGAATGTAGAATGGCTGGGCATTAGCACCAAACTTGCTTGCCTGCAAGTAGCTCCACTTGTCGCCGATGGTTCTCAATGTACGCTTTTCGCCATTGAAAGTCACCTCCATAGGCTGTGACAATGGAGTCTTGTCATCTACATAGAGAGAGATGAGTACGTAGTCCTTTGTCAAGATGTCAGTAACGCTAGGGTCTGTCCAGACTGAAGCTTCCATCTTACGGCAGTTGACACAACCGTAGCCGGTAAAGTCAATCAGTACTGGCTTGCCTGCTGCCTTTGCTGCTGCCATACCTTCCTCGTAGTCCCTATAAGCCGGTTCTACCACCTTGGTATTCAAGTTGAAATCCTGGGTATTTACAGGTGGGGCAAAAGCACTTACTGCCTTGCAAGGAGCACCCCAAAGACCAGGAATCATATACACGGAGAAAGCTAAGGAACAAAGACCAAGCATAATGCAAGCTACTGGCATTGGCTTGTTGAGGTCGCCGCCGATGGCATCTACCTGGAACTTCAACTTGCCAATCAGGTAGAGACCGAGCAGGCCGAAGATGACAATCCAGAGTGAGAGGAATACCTCGCGGTCCATAATGTGCCAGCCATAAGCCAAATCTGCTACAGACAAGAACTTCAAAGAGAAAGCAAGCTCAATGAAACCAAGCACAATCTTGATGGTCTCCATCCAAGAACCAGACTTAGGAGCTGACTTCAACCAAGATGGGAAGAGTGCAAAGAGGGTGAATGGCAAGGCGAGAGCAAGGGCAAAACCAAACATACCAATGGTTGGCGCCAACCAGTCGCCCGATGTAACTGTCTGTACCAGAAGTAAGCCGATGATAGGGGCGGTACAAGAGAAACTTACGAGCACGAGTGTGAACGCCATCAGGAAGATGCTGATGAGTCCTGTTGTGCTGGAAGCCTTGTTATCTACAGCATTACCCCAACTGTCTGGCAACTTGATTTCGAACCATCCGAAGAATGAGAATGCGAAGACTGCCAGAAGCAAGAAGAGGATGATGTTGAATACCGCACTTGTACTAAGCGCATTGAGGGTACTAGGACCTGCGATGGCAGTAACGGTGAGACCGAGTGCCAGGTATATGATGACAATACTCAAACCATAAGTGATGGCATCGCGGATACCCTTCTTCTTGTCATTCTTGGCACGCTTCAGGAAGAAGCTTACTGTCATAGGAATGATAGGCCAGATACATGGCATTACAAGAGCGAGCAAACCGCCCACAAAACCAATAATAAAGATATAGAAGAGTGAATGGTTGGCAATGTCATTGTTGCCACCAAACGCCTGAAGCTCCTTTACAACTGGTTTCCACCAAGCCTTAGCATCATCGCCATCTACAGAGAATGAAGAATCAATATTAGCTGTGCTATCTACTTTCTCTGCTACGGCAAGTTGAGCCAGAGAGTCTGCTTTCGCTTTAGCGAGAGCTGCTGGATCTTCTGTCTTTTCGTTAGCTTTCGCATCTCCAGGGCTGACAGCATCCTTGCCATCTACAGCAGGAGATTTGCCACTATGCTTGAAGCTTGCCTCACTAGGAGGAAGACAATTCTGGTCGCTGCAAGCGCCATACTCCAGATAAGCATCGATAAGATAGTTAGGCTTGGTGAACTTCACTTTCTGAACGAAAGTAGCGCTACCCTCGAAGAAGCGTAACTTCATCTCAAAGAGAGGATCGAACTTTGATATTTCATGGCCACGAGCCTGCAACTTGCCTACGAGTTCAACACCGTCAAGCTTGTTTACGTTAAAAGTGGCTGAAATAGGTCCGTCTGCGCCCAAACCTGTAGAATAGACATGCCATCCCGGTTGGATCTTTCCATTAAACACGATTTCCGCTACAGCGGTTCCGTTGGTCTTGAGCGATGTAGAGAACTTCACAGGGTTCATCATCTGTGCATGAGCCAACATTACTACAAAGAGTAACTGTAAAACTGCAATAAACTTTTTCATTTCTATTTGTGTACTAATTTTGATTGCAAAGATACTAAATTTTACTTAAAACACGGCAATCATCGAAGTATAGGTACTTGCCTTTTAGTTTTTTTTAGAAAAAATGCTATAAAATCATCTCTCTTTCTTGGTAATATAACAAAAATTCTGTATTTTTGTAGCCAAATTGCAAATGAGGAAAAGAAGATTATACATATTCAGTCTCTGGATAGCTACATTGAGTATATTGCTATCTACGGTGATGACCCATCATCACCACATGGGGCGTATCTGTATGATTCAGGAGCAATGTGAGCAGGATGGCAACATCAATGATGAGCATACCGAACATCATGAACAGGAAAATGACAGCGACCGTGAGAACTGTAGCGTTCGTCAAATGCATCAGTTTGTTGTCAATTCCAAGGTGGTGAAGGGTGTCCGCAAGTTGCTGGTAGATGAGAACCATCAGTTGATGGTCCTGTCTTGTTCTTCTCTTTTAACTCTCCCTCGTCTCTCGCTTATTTCAGTGAGATGGCAGCATGTGGCAGCTTCTCCGCTTGCTGAGGAACTGGCGGCAGGCTATAGCAGACGGGGACCTCCTTCTATTTTATGATTTTACAAGTTTGCCACTTGGTTGCAAAAATCGGTTTGAAGATTCGAATGCAACTGAGTTGCAAGGGTTTTTGTGTACTTTTGCCACCGGATTTTTGATAAGATTCGTGGTGTGAAATTGTTGTGTAGAATTGTAAAATAGGTAGAATTATAAAATAGAAGGAAAAAACAAACATGAAACGAATAGTTTTGATTGTCGTCGTTACGGCGATTGCCTGGGCTGGATTTGCTTTCTTCGCGAAACAGACTGGTTCAGAGGCTCATGCACACGAGGAGCATGAGCCTGAAGAAGTAGATTTTGATCATATTCCGTTGACTGCCAAGCAGGTCAGCACCGTAGATTTGAAGATGGGGGAGGCTGTGGAGCGCGAGATGGATGCTACCATAGAAGCGAAAGGATCGCTCGTACTGCGTGCACAGGCGATGGGTGATGTTGCCTCTTTGATGGGCGGTATCGTGAAATCTATTTTTGTAAAAGAAGGACAGCTTGTTCATAAAGGACAGGTTGTTGCTACCGTTGAAAATACAGATGTGGTAAGTCTTCAGCGTGAGTATTATTCTGCTGCCAAGGAGTGTGAACTTGCCAAGGCGGATTTGGAGCGCCAACTTCTGCTCAGTAAGCAGGGAGCAGGCGTGAAGCGTACCTTACAGCAGACCCAGAAAGATTACCAGGTAGCTCATGCCAATCTTCTGGGTATTGGCAGACAGCTCAGCCAGATGGGTATTTCTACTTCCGCTGTATCCAAAGGCAAGTTTACTACGGCGTTCCCTTTGCATGCGCCTATCTCCGGCATCGTGAGCGAGATGACTGCCAGTCTGGGAAGTTATGCTGATATGCAGACTCCTCTGATGAAGATTAGAAACACCCAGGCGGTGGAATGCGACCTCAATGTCTTCGAGAAGGATTTGGCGAAGGTCAAGGTGGGCAATCGGGTGACCATAAACCTGACTAACCAGCCTGGCGTAAAACTTTCTGGAACCGTTTATGGCATGAACCAATACTTTAACGATAGTTCGAAAGCCGTTGCTGTTCACGTAAAGTTGGATGCGGCTAGCGTGAAGAGTTATCTGCATTCTTCGTCAGGCAATACTCATGGCGGAAAGCTTTTCGCAGGTATGTATGTAAGTGGAAAGATAGCTACAGGCAGCCAGCAGTGTCTCGCTTTGCCATCCCAGGCAATTGTGAGCGCAGATGGCAAGCAGTATGTCTTCGCTCTCAATGGAGCTCCCAGCAAGGGTAACTACAGCTTCTCCCGTCATGAGGTGACCACAGGCACTTCGGATGGTAAATATACAGAAGTGAAGCTTTGCGACCATCTGTTGAAGGGCAAGGATGGAGCTGCCGGCAAGAAGATTGTAACCGCGAACGCTTATTATCTGGCTTCGCTTACGGGCGAACATGGTGAGCATGCACATTAAGAAAGGGTAGCTTATGTTTCAGAAACTTATTACATATTCCATTCGCCATAAACTGGTGATTGGAGTACTCTCTATAGCCCTGGCGATATGGGGTGTCTGGTCGCTGGTGCATCTTCCTTTCGATTCCACCCCAGATATTACAGATAATCAGGTGCAGGTTATCACTCAGGCTCCTTCGCTGGGAGCTCAGGAGGTGGAGCAATACGTAACCACTCCTGTAGAGATGGCGCTTGCCAATATACCCCGCATCCAGGAACGCCGTAGCATTTCAAGAAGCGGACTCTCAGTTATCACGCTTGTCTTCGACGATGCTGCCGATATCTATTGGGCACGTTCGCAGGTGAGTCAGGTAGTGGAACAGTTGGAGAAAGAACTGCCAAAGAACACCGAAACCGAGATGGGACCTATCGCCACCGGATTGGGCGAAATCTACCACTATACCATCCGTGCCAAGGAGGGATACGAGCATAAATACTCGCTCACCCAGCTCAGAACCATGCAGGACTGGATTGTGCGCAAACAGCTTTCCGGAACCCCGGGCATTGCCGAGGTAAGCGGTTGGGGCGGCTATGTCAAGCAATATGAGGTGGCTATCAATACCGACCAGCTGAACGCCAGCGGGGTCTCCGTAAGCGAGGTGTTTGATGCCTTGCAGCGCAACAATGCCAATACGGGTGGCAGCTACATCGAGCAGAATTCCAACCAGTATTATATCCGAGGCATCGGTGTGGTGAAGAATCTGGAGGATATTGCCAACATCACGGTGAAGACGGTGGATGGAACACCAGTCAAGGTGGGCGATGTGGCAAAGGTTCAGCTGGGTCACGCCACCCGTTTCGGTGCCGTTACCCGCAATGGCGAAGGCGAGGTGGTGGCTGGTATCGCCATCATGCTCAAGGGTGAGAACTTCCAGGAAGTTATCAAAAATGTAAAGGAACGAATCAGTCTGATCCAGAAATCACTTCCGGAAGGAGTAGTGATCGAACCGTTTATCGACCGAACCAACCTGGTGGATCGGGTAGAGGGCACCATCGCCCGCAACCTGATTGAAGGCGGACTTATCGTAATTTTCGTACTTGTTATCTTCCTAGGTAACTGGCGAGCCGGACTTGTTGTAGCAAGTGTCATCCCACTGAGTATGCTCTTTGCCTTCGGTATGATGAAGACCTTTGGCATCGACGGAAACCTGATGTCGCTGGGAGCCATCGACTTTGGAATGATAGTGGATTCTGCGGTCATCATAGTTGAAGCTGTGGTGACTCATATCAATACCGGTAATTTCTCGCAGCCGGAAGTTCGTGCTGCTTATCTTGCTCAGTGTCAGAATGGCGGGGCTGCAACTCCATTTGCTCTGACCCAGAAACAGATGGACGAGGAAGTTCATTTCTCAGCTTCCCGAATCCGACAGAGTGCTGCGTTCGGCGAAATCATCATTATGATTGTATATATTCCGCTGATGACACTGGTAGGAATCGAAGGAAAGATGTTCCGTCCGATGGCACTTACGGTATTCTTTGCCATTCTGGGAGCCTTCATTCTCTCGCTTACCTATGTGCCGATGGCAAGTTCGCTGATGTTAAGTCGAAAGGTACATACCCGAAAAACATTCTCCGACCGCGTGATAGAGAAGTTGCAGGCATGGTACCGTCCGGTTCTTGACTGGGTCTTGGCACGTAACAAGGATGTCATCACAGGTGCTGTGGCTCTTTTCTGCGTCAGTGTCGTGGGCTTCAAATATCTGGGAGGCGAATTCATCCCAAGTCTGGAAGAAGGAGACTTTGCCGTGGAAATGAGTATGGCGCAGGGAACTTCATTGTCGCAGATGGTGGAGAGTTGTACCAAGGCTGAAAAGCTGCTCAAGAAGGAATACCCAGAGATTAAGCAGGTAGTAAGCCGTATAGGTAGTGCTGAGATTCCTACAGACCCGATGCCGGTAGAACGTGCCGACATCATGATTGCACTGAAACCGAAGGCAGAATGGACCTCTGCCAAGACTACTCCAGAATTGATGGAGAAGATGGAGGAAACCTTGAGTGCCATTCCTGGATTGGAAGCAGAGATTTCCCAACCCATTCAGATGCGCAACAATGAGCTGCAGACAGGTATCAAGCAGGATGTGGCTGTCAAGATATTTGGTGATGATCTGGACGTGCTCACCCAGCAGGCAGGCAAGGTGAAGAAAATGATAGAAGATGTGCCGGGCGTGAGCGGTATCTTTGTTGAGGAAGTTGCCGGTCTGCCTCAAATCCAGGTAAAATACAACCATGAAAAGATGGCGGCCTACGGGGTTAGTGTGGATGATATCAGCGAGATATTGGAAACCACCTTTGCCGGAGCCGTGGCGGGTTCTCTGTACGAAGGAGACAAGAAGTTTGATATCGTACTCCGTATAGATCCTTCGCAGCGCAACGTGGAGACGCTTGAGCAATTGAACATACCTCTCAAGGATGGTACGAATATTCCGTTGTCCCAGGTGGCAGATATTGATTATTCACCAGCGCCGGCTCAGGTTTCTCATGAAGATGGTGCCCGCCGCATCTATGTTGGATTTAACGTGAAGGGCAGGGATGTGCAGAGTACCGTGGAGGATATCCAGGAGATTCTCGATGAAAAGCTGAAGTTGCCGGATGGCTACTATTATAATTATGGTGGTGAATTTGAAAACCTGCAGAGTGCAACCAACCGTCTGATGGTAGTGATACCGATAGCGCTTGTCATTATCTTGCTGTTGCTCTATGCTACGGTGAAGAATGTCCGTGAGTCGCTCTTCGTCTTCTCTGCCATTCCGCTGGCTGCCATCGGAGGAGTTTGGGCTTTGTGGCTCAGAGGTATGCCTTTCAGCATCTCGGCAGGTGTCGGCTTCATAGCCCTCTTTGGTGTAGCGGTGCTCAATGGAATCGTACTTATCGGACAGATGAACCAGATGCAGCGTGAAGAAAAGACTGCAGACAAACTGTCAGCATCCATGGGAGTTACAGAATTGATTCATCATCGCATCATCGAGAGCTGTATGGTTCGCTTGCGTCCTGTCTTGATGACGGCACTTGTCGCCTCTATGGGTTTCCTGCCTATGGCACTTTCCCAGGGTGATGGAGCAGAGGTACAGCGACCACTGGCTACGGTGGTGATAGGTGGTCTGATAACCAGTACACTGCTCACTTTGCTGGTGTTGCCTGCTATCTACAAGACATTCACCAGGAAATAGGCAATTAAGAAGATAACATAAAACATTTAGGATGAACAAGAAAAAAAAGAAAACTATATTCGGGCTGGCAGCAGTTTTGATGCTGCTGGCCCCTTCAGAGGCAAAGGCTCACCTTTTCGATGCCACCATTCCCGGCACGAAGATGACTTTGGAGCAGTGTTTCCAGTTGGCAGATAAGCAGAACCTGACGTTGCAGGCTGGAAGAAAATCGATAGAACGTGCCAAGATAATGGAAGGAACGGCATGGGATGTAGATAAGACGGAGATTGCTTTCGGACAGAATCCGGCTTCAAGTGGCGATACAGATAATGCTCTTGCATTTTCGCAGGGCATCGAATTTCCAACGGTTTATACCGCCCGCCGTGGTCAGCTTAAGGCAGAAACTCAGGCTGAGAAAAGTCGTCTTGGTGTAACTAATCAGCAGATTAAGCTTGAGATTGCTTCTGCTTATTATGCGATGCTCTATCAGACCCATCGTCTGAGCATCCTTCAGCGCCAGGATTCTATCCTCGACCGTTATTGCGATGTTGCCGAGAAGCGTTACAAGGCAGGTGAAGCCAGACAGCTGGAGTTCCTTACAGCCGAGCGCTTGCGTAATGAAAACCATTTAGAGATGGTAAATGTGAAGAGTGAGGCTGAGAACAAGCAGATGGAACTGATGGCATTATTAAATACCGATCAGCCAGTTTTGCCTGCCGAATCTTATCTCATTGCACTGGAATCTCCTGTCAGCGGAACCTTCAACTATCAGCAGACTGCTGATGCGCAGTATCAGCAAGACCGTCTGAAGGCACTCGATAAGGAGGTGAAGTGCGCCAAGACTGGTTATGCGCCATCTCTTTCGCTTTCGCTTCGCACCCAGGCTCTCATTTCCAGTTGGGATCCTTATCACATCGACCGTCAGCGTTTTACCGAGGGTAACTTCTTCGGCTTTGAGATTGGAGTAGGCGTGCCTCTCTTCTACGGCGCTACCAAGGCAAAGGTGAAGGCTGCCAAGAAGGATCGTGAGGTAGCTGAACTGGAGATGCAGCAGGAGCGGAGAGAAAAGGAACGTGATTATCGCCTAGGCTACAACCGTTTCCAGAATGCAGCCAAGCGCATGGCTTATTATAACGGCGAGAACATTTCTAAGGCAAAAGAAATCGTTCGCCTTAATACTGCCGAGTATGAGAGTGGAGAAATCAGCTATGTGGAATATGCCAATGCCTTGCAGGAGGCGATAGATATGGGTATGAAGCAGGCTGATGTCATCAATGAATATAATGAGGCAGCCTTGGCTTTGCTGGGGCTTTCGAATAATCTGTAATTCAACTTTCGCAAGTGAGGGAATTGATAGAAGTTAAAGAAGTTATCACTCCCTACGGTCGTTCGGGAGGTTAAGAGACAATAGTATTCTTTCGTAAAACGTAGGACATTTGTCCCTTAACTTCCCTCTAACTTCTCTAACTTCCCCACATGCAAAAGTTCAGTATAATAATTTAGAACACTCTTCCGAAGATAATCTTGATGAAAGTCTTACCTAGGATTCTGGCATCAAACCACCATGAGCGATGCTCCAGGTAGTAAAGGTCCATGTCCAGGCGGCGCAACATCTTCTCCATCGTATCTGTGTATCCGTTATAGAGGGTTGCGTAGGAAGTAACACCAGGGCGAATCTGATACAGATTCTTATATCTAGGGTCATGCTCCATAATCTGGTCTATGTAGAACTTTCGATCTGGTCTTGGACCAATAAACGACATATCGCCACAAATCACGTTCCAAAGTTGAGGAAGTTCATCCAGATGGTGTTTTCTCAGAAACTTGCCGATATGGGTAAGCCGCTTATCTTTTTTATGGGAACAGAGCTGAGGACCGTTCTTCTCTGCATCCACCGTCATGCTTCTGAATTTATAGATGTTGAAGGGGCGTCCAAACCGACCGATGCGTTCCTGCTTGAAAATAGCTGGTCCACCATCTTCACATCTTACCATTATATATATTAGAAGCATGAGAGGCGAAACGAGCAGTAAGCAGATTGTTGCTAACAGAAAGTCGCCAGCTCGCTTGACGTTTCGCTCCATAGCACTCATTCCATCTACTATGACTTTTGTCTTAACAATACTATTTCTCATATAGAGTTATTCCATTTACTATATAAACGTAAAGTTGTGCAATATATTATATTTAGCTATCCTTTTCTTTTAACAAAGCAGTAACTATCCAGTTTTCTCTTCATTAGCTTCAGAATGTATGTTGGCAAAAACAAAAAAGCAAAGTAGAAGCAAGCCTTCATCCGTCCATACCCCAGAATCCTACGATAAACAGCTATATTGTATTTAGCAAGTGACATCTTGCTGCTGGATATGGAATGCTTGTGGCGGCAATACACTGCCAGCGGCTGGTTGGGGTAGGAATAACACACCTTGCAATCTTTCAGGATTTGCAGGAAGAGTGCCCAATCCTGTCGCTTACGCAAAGTGGGCATATAGTATTTTCTGCCCAGCAGTTGGGTATCATAGATAGCAGTGAGGCAACCTATTTTATTATCCCGCTTCATCATAGAGAAAGTGATTTTGGGCGGTGCGATATTGATGCCTACAGATTTTTGTTCGTTAAAATTAAAAATGAAGTATGAGGTACAGGATAAAGCACACTGTTTCTGGTTCATGAAGGCGATTTGCTTTTCCAGTTTATCCAGAGTCCACTGGTCGTCACAGTCACAGAAAGCGATGTATCTTCCCTTGGCACGTTCTATGCTCTTATTCCGAGCATATCCTGCTCCATGGTTGTGGTCAAGATAGAGCACATCCACCCGGCTATCCTTTTCCTCTATCTCGTGCAGAATATCCAGAGTTACCGGATCTGTGGAACCATCATCTGTAATCAGTAGTTCCAGGTCAAGATAGGTTTGATCTAGGATACTACTTATGCTGTCGGCAAGATATTTGCCGGCATTATAAGTAGGCATGATAACTGATACTAACCTGTTCCTATCCATTTCAATATTGTTCTTTCTATTTTCTTGTTTATATCTATAATAACGTTTGGGATGTCTTATTATTGCAGTATGACACAAAAAAGTGCAAATTATTTGGTACTTTCAATTATTTCTTCTACTTTTGCATTGTATAACCAATTATTGCATAGGCATAAAAATAGAAAAGATGAATAAAATAGAATCATATGTATATAAAAAGGTAAAGAACAATTATCTGTTAAAGAACTCCTTGCGCAATATTTATCAAGGTTTCTTCGACTTGTTACCTAATTATGACTCCAAGTTCAGCTCATCGCTACTGGTCCGTGAGGGGTATTATTTCGGATTTCACGATTTAGATCCTTTCAGTCGAGACACCCAGAAAGTTCTTTGCAATCGTTTGCTCATTCCCTTGCGAATGCCGACTCCGCAGGACGCCTTAGAGATAGGCTATCTGGATGGCAAGGATTTCTCGGATTGGCATTGTCTTGCCAAGACCCATGCCTGGAATTATCACAAGGGGTGCAGACTCCAATGGACAAAGGACGAAAGAATTGTCTATAATGACAGCGAAAACGGACAACTCTGCGCTAAAGTAATAGATATGAAGGGTAATATGATTCAAAAATTGAACTATCCGATAGACACCGTCTCTTATGACGGAAAGCTTGCCACTAACTTCAGTTATGGCAGATTGGAGCAGAATATGCCAGGATATGGATACTGTGTCAGTGATGCCGATGCTGTCCTTTCAGAAGGCATAACAGAAAAAACAGGCTTGTACTTGATAGATATGGAAAGAAACACGCGAAAGATGTTGCTCAGCATACAGCAAATATCAGAATTTGAGCATGAGCCTTCGATGGATGACAAAATGCACTTTGTAACTCATACAGAGTTCTCTTACGACAATCGTTACGTGGCTTTTTTGCATCGTTGGTATAAGGGGGTATCTCGTCATACCCGCCTGATGGTCTATGACCTCCAAGAGAATCAACTGATGGCTTCTCCTACCACGGGCATGGTTTCTCATTATGCCTGGAACCATCTCAATGGCATTGTGGCATATTGCAGGGTAGAAGATGTGGATTCTCATATATATTTCTCTTCTCCCGAAATGAAGGAGTGGAAAAGATGTGCCTATCCTGTTCTCAACAGTGATGGGCATCAGCATTTCATCGACGACGACTGGTTTCTGGTGGATACTTATCCTGACAAATGGCGCCATGTCAGATTATACAAAGTAAACCGAGTGACGGATGAAATAGTCCTACTTGCCGATGCCAAGAGTCCGAAGTGCTTCGTGTCTCCTTCCGAACACAAGCATTGGAAGTGCGACCTACATCCTAGATGCAGCGCCGACGGCAAGTGGATATGCTTTGACTCCGTGCATACGGGAAAGCGAAGCTTGTGCATCATGCCATCCTTGCAATGAGGATGGCATTGAGCTAATAGTATTTCTTGATTATATACGATAATGCTTGATAATTGAACTGGCAGTATTTCTTGCCTTTGAAGCTTCCGGTGGAAGCATGCTCTTCATCATCAATGCGAAGGCTTGGCTCATAAACCACATCCAGTTGATGCTCCTTGCATTGCTCTCCTAGGTATATCTCCTCGCAGAACAAAAAGCAAGGATAATTGATGATGCCACACCTCTTGAAGTATTCTTTGGTGAGAATGATGAAGGAACCGTGCCCTGCATATATCTTGCGCACCCACTTTTTCTGCCACTGGGTGTTCTGAACCTTCTTTCTGCCTTTGTGCAGATAACGATTATAGAGATTGTAGAGTAGAGAAAAACTGAAGAGCATTCGGAGCAGATAAAGCTTGCGCTTATTATACCGAACGATGATCTTGGGATTCTTGTCTATTTGCTCTCGATGCGAAAAGATACAGGGGGCAATCCAACCAGTCTCTTGACGGATGAGCAAATTCTGTAATCGCAAGAAGAAATCATCACTGATGGCTACATCCACGTTGCTGATGATGGAGATGTCGAAATCTTCAGGATTCACCTTTTCCATCATATAGCGTATTCCCCCAAAGTATCCGAGGTTTCGATGGACACCAAAAACGTTGATTGTGAATCTTTTGGGCTTGTAATTGATAGGCAGAATCTCACCTTCAGTATTGTCACATACGTTCACGGACAATTCGATTTGCGTACATCCTTGAAGTCTTTCTTCGATATTACTAAGATAAGCGTCCAGTTCCTGATAAGTATGGTAGGTGACGCAATAGATAGCTATTTTCATTATTTGTGATTTTTGTATTTCTTATATTGTGTGATACCATCCCAAACACCCCTCAACATATATATATAATAAGGTGTGATGTGACTTGTGACAAATGGAAGATAGAAAGGACGCAACAGAAGTTTTGCGGCGTTCGTCAACTTCCAATATCTCGGCACGTATTTCACATGTAGCAACCATAAGAAGTTTCGATATTGGTAATAATAACGCATGGGTGCCGACAGAATGTCTTGCATGACTCCAAGATGGATGGTCTTGATTCCGATTTGGTGTGACAACTGGCAACGATCTGTCTGTCCACAGATGAAACCTCGCTTGTGCGCTCTCCAGCACCACTCGCTATCCACATAGTCGAGGAATAGTCTGGAATCAGGAAATCCTATCTTTTCCAAGACCTTGCAACTGATGCAGCTCCCAGAAGATATAATATTCTCCTTTTTGAGAAATCCATCCCCTTGATATTGTTTTTTTCTGATATAGGAATGATATTCCTCTTGTTGCGTCGCATTCAAAATGGTAGGACCGAGTATTCCCAGATTGGGATTTTCCTGCAACACTCTTTCATATTCCGACACCATCATCCGAACATACTCTGCATCAATCCTGCTATCCTGGTCAAGAAACACGACATACGTGTAGACTCCTTGCGCCAGGACTTGTATCAAGGCATATTCCTGGGCTTCGCCAATTCCTTTGTTCCCTTTCATCCAGTTATAATTCATTTTTCCTATCTCTTTTTGCTGTAAAATAGGGGAAGGGGAGTTGTCAACAATGTAGCCTTCACAGGAAGCAGACAAATTTCTGATGTGCTGCAAATCCTCTGACGAAGGGTTGAATGTTACGATAATAATAGCTGTATGATTCATCATAATGTTCGTCTTTTATTAACCTCTTTCAATTTCTTGTTCACTTTCCTCGCTGCAAGGATCAATACCATGGTTTCCGAGGCAATCCATACAATAGCTGCTCCTACACACTGAAATCTAGGAATCAGTATGAAAGTGAGAAGCAACCAGGTGAGAGAACCGCACAAACCACATTTCACGATGGTCTTATCCTCCCGAAGGGGTATCAGCAGCTGTAATACCAATATCTGTTCTAATCCAACCACTAGCACTTGAATCATCACGAGGCGCATAGGCAGGATGGCTGGTTCAAATCCTTTTCCTGCAAATATGTATATCACATAAGGGGCTAGGATTTCCATAATGATGATAATCAATGCTGCAAGCACAACGAGTAGCTTGATAGCTTTAGTATAATAGTGATTTACCTCATCCCATCGTTCCTGTTTTATAAGCACACTCATTCGAGGGATGAGCACGCTGATGAGCGAGGAAATAAGAGCGATGATGACTTGATACATCCTTACTGCCACAGAGTAATACCCCGCCTGTTCGTCGCCACACAAGAAACTCAGTATTGGCAAGGTGAGTTTGGTATATATGGCAGAGAGTATGGCAAAAATGCCTAACATCACGAAAGGCTTGAGATAACGACGTAGATTCACGTGGCGCAAACTCAGTGAAACCAATCGGCTACGATAAGTCCAGTTGCAAAAGGCATTGAGAACCACGATGCCCACAAAGAGCAGATAATAGATGTCGAAATCACCTTCATCTCTAACAAAAATAAAAACCGAAGCTACAAATAAGAGCCTGACAATGATGGAACGAATAGTGATGTATCGGAAATTCTCCAGCCCACGATAGAACCACTCTATCCAGAATAGGTTTGCCACCAACTTGAAAGACCCTATCAGCAGCAGCCTTCCCCTCTGTTGTAACTCTGGCACAAAGCAGGAGGCGAAGTATAATATGACGAGGGCAACGACCATTGTGATGGCGTTAAGCCAAAAGAGGTCATTGAAGGCAGATTGGAGTTCTGCCTTATCATCCTTATGGCGAGCTATCTCTCGTATGCCAAGTGCCTGCATACCCATCATGGAGAAGAGTACGAGATAATCTATGATACCATCAACCGTGTCTATAGCTCCAATACGTTCTGCACCCAGCACTCGACTGATGTACGGAAACACCAGCAGAGGCACTAAATAGGTGCTGAGCGTGAGAATCAAGCTATATTTAAAGTTGTTGCGTATGCTCATAATTTATTTTTTTAATTCAACGAGATGTTTCTGGCGGATTTTCTCACGAAATCTATTCTCGACATTGGCAATGCCCATCAGCATCAGAATTATGACAGGAACTTCCAGGATGGCTAAGTGGAAATAATAGAACTCAAACCATCCCATTCCCAAGAGTCCGCAATAGTAACTGAGTAGGGTATATAGAAACATATTGCCACTGCGAAGCGAACCCAATTGGATGGAATAGATCAAGCTGCTCAATATCAGCGTATAGGCTATGAATTGCCAACTATTGCAATAGATGAACATCGTACCGAAGAAGGTTCTCACATTGGTATAGGAGATGCCTGTATGCAAATAGAGAGGATTGACTGGCGAAAGCAAGTTTGGGTCGCCCGTAAGCGTCTTATAAATATTGACAAAAGGAGATACCAATATCTCAAAGTTTCCCATATCGGGGAAGTTGAGATTTGCGTCATAACTAAACCCTAACGTTCCACTAGTAAGATAATGCAAGAAATGTCCTGCCACCATCTCGAAAAGCTCGACGTTTGCCTCTGCGCTCTCATTGCCTAGTAGCGGAAGAACCATATAAGTGAGTAGAAAGATAGCGAAAGCACCCAAGCTCACCTTGAGAATAAGCCCTAGATTCAAGTGCATCTTGCCAGCCATGAGACGGATGAGCAGACCTGATGCCACACCTATGATGATGGCACCTTTCACCATATACAAGAGTTGTATAAGGAGCAAGGCAAAGATAATGCCCCATAGATACCATTGTTTCCGCTTGAAATAATACACAGCGACAATGAGCAGCGGCATTGCCAGGGTGCGCAAGTGTGCCCAAATGCCATGACCCGCAAAATCCTCGGCAAAATCATCTGTACCAAACATAGCTGTACTACTGTTCCATACACTATGGAATCTCCATAAGAATATCAGTGCCAACAAAAGGGAGATGATACCTAGCGTGGCAGGGTATCTACCTTCTTGAACTTTCTCGCCGAATATCAAGGGATATCTGTTCTTTGCCAACGAGAGAAGATAACTTGGGATGGCGAAGACAGGAAGTCCGACACACCATACACTGATACTAGAGTAACAGAAATTGACGAATCCCAAGTGCCCTGCCACAGCCATGGAAATCAACAACACCAATAGATACGGAAACATCAGGCAACATAGGGGAGTATAGATGGTTCTCCAAGAGATAAACTCCAGATAGCCCAACACATATACTTCCAACAGCAAGAGAGCCAAAAGCAATATACCTAACATACTTATCTAGATTGCTATTTTAATTCTTTCAATAACTGCTTGGATATGATACCTGCCAAGAGGACGAAGAAGGAGAACGTCAAGATACCAAGAATACTCAGCATTCGCTTAGGTCCAGCTGGTTTTACTGGCACGGAAGCACCCTGCAAGACGGTAAACACAGGGGTATGCTCCCTCAACTTCGCAATGGAAGCCTGATATTGCGTGTTATATGCTGTATATTGGTTGTATTTCAACTGCATATCATTCTCCATATCTTCCATCTTTGACTTAACACTCTCCATAATTACATCATTGTTGGCATCAGCAAAGCTGGCATATTGACGCCTTACCTTCTCGTAGGCCGCTTGCGATTCTGCCATCAACTTCTTATAGTGCTCTACGTCTTTCTGAGATTTGGAAGTGCGATATTTGATGATGAAAGCCTTTAATTTCTCAGAAACGGAATCGGCTAAAATCTTGCAAATCAATGGGTCTTGTGCGGTGGCAAAGACTGTAATCATACCAGATTTTTTGTCGATATCTATACGGATGTTGTTTCGTACATCTTTCACGATGCCGTCTTCCTTCTTGGTGAGCATATAGGGAATGATTTTTTCGAGGCTTTTCACTGCAGTCTCCTCATGGCTCAGCAAGTTGCTCATACTCTCCAAGGATTTTTCCATCCATGACTTTTTCTTATACATAGTCAAGTATGTATAGTAGTTAGTATGGGGAGGAAGGTTTTCCTTGATAGCTTTCACTTGAATCCGAAGCAAATCTACCACAAACTTGTTGTCGTTCATCAAGTCTGGATAGAGTAAAGGTGTGATGGCATCAGAGGATTGCATATTGTTCAAGTCTATTCCAAACGAGGATGCCAGCGAACCGAGTGCGCCACCCGATATAGAAGTGTTCTCCACTTCTGGTGCCAAGGATGTCTGTGTGGTATAATATCTTGGCAGGGAGTACAGGATACAGATTGCCACCACAAGCACTATGGGCATGACAACATAGAACAGCTTCTTGCGAGCCTTTACCAATCTTACAAAGCCTGGAAGGCTTATCTGTTCTGCGTCTGTTTCAATTATTTGTTTCTTTTCAAGAATATCTGTCATTTTATATATTTTTGCTACATAATTGCACTTTATGTTTGCAAAAGTACACTATTTTTTTAATTTAAGCAAATAATTTTGCACTAATTATGTAAGGAATGTTAATTTTAGTATGTTTATGCCAGAATTATCGTATTTTTGTAAGCAAATCAACTTAAATATAAGAATGAATAAATATTGTACGATAGCTATGTTTCTGATTGCCCTAAGCTCGAATCCTACTTCTTCACTCGCTCAATATGAGTGGCAAGAAGGGGCAGATTCTGCAAAACAAAGCCTTGGCGATGGATTTGAATACCGATTGGAGACTTCTGGATCTTTCTCGAACGAAAAGACTCCGCTTTGGCTGAATGCTAATAAATACGGACTGAGTTCCCTAGAAAAGCAGAATGGCTACCTTCGAGGCTGTTTGTTGCGTCCGCTTGCCACCGACAACGCTCACCATTGGGGAATAGGGTATGGGGTTGATGTTGTTGTACCTTATCATTTCACGAGTAAGCTGGTGGTGCAACAGGCTTTTGCTGAGGTAAGATGGTTGCATGGTGTGCTCAGCGTAGGTGCCAAGGAATATCCGATGGAATTGAAGAACCAGTCGCTCTCTAGCGGTAGCCAGACGTTGGGCATCAACGCCCGACCTGTTCCACAGGTGCGACTGGCTCTGCCTGAATACTGGACGGTGCCTATCCTGAACGGATGGCTACAGATGAAGGGCCACATAGCCTATGGAAAGTTTACCGACCAAAATTGGCAGCACGACTTCACGCAGCGCAAAACCAAGTACTCAGATGGAGTGCTGTATCATAGCAAAGCTGGGTATCTGCGCATCGGAAACGAGGGCTTTTTCTGTCCACTGAGCGTGGAACTTGGCTTGGAGATGGCAGCGCAGTTTGGAGGTACCCCTTATGCTCCTGATAGCAAGGGTAAAATGATTCCTATGAAGACAGAGGGCGGCCTCAAGGGCTTATGGCATGCCTTTATGCCTGGCGGTAAGGAGGAGAGCGATGGAGTATATGCCAATGCCTCTGGTAATTTGTTGGGGTCGTGGGTAATGCGCATTAACTACGACGCTGACACTTGGAAACTGGGTATCTATGCCGACCATTTCTTCGAGGATGATAGCCAGATGCTGATGATGGACTACAATGGCTATGGAGAGGGAAAGGATTGGCAAGTAAAGAAAACACGCCGATACTTCAAGTACTCGCTCAAGGACAATATGCTGGGAGCCGAAATCAACATCAAGTATGGCAGATGGTTGCGCAATCTGGTCTTGGAATACATCTACACCAAGTATCAGAGTGGACCTTACAACCATGACCACACCGCCAACATCCCCGATCATCTTTCGGGAGTAGACGACTATTACAATCATCGCAACTATCCGGGTTGGCAGCATTGGGGGCAGGTGATGGGAAATCCCCTTTACCGTTCCCCTCTTTACAACAACGATGGCATGATAGAGGTGAAAAACAATCGCTTCATCGCCTATCACTTGGGCTTTGATGGCGAGCCATGCGACAGGTTAGCGTATCGTGCCTTACTGACCTATCAGAAAGGATGGGGCAGATATGTATGGCCTTTTACGAAGGCTCATCACAACGTGAGCACCTTGTTGGAAGGCTGCTACCATTTCAACAAGGGATGGAGCTTGAAGGCTGCCTACGGCATGGACTTCGGAAGCGAGGAAATGCTGGGGCATAACGCTGGCTTCCAACTGACGGTGAGCAAACAAGGCATATTAAACTTTTAATTAGGACGGGAAGGATATGAATAGAAAACATTTGATATTAATGCTAGTTGGAATGTTGGTTCTCTGTTTCCAATCGGCATGCACCATCGAGATGAGCGACAATGGCGACCTGGATGGTTACTGGCATTTGGAGCAAGTTGATACGCTCGCTACCGGAGGCAAATTGAACCTCTCGAAAGAAAGAGTTTTTTGGGGCGTGCAGCACAAGTTGATTTCATGTGCGAACATCACAGGCACAACGGCAAGTTTCCGTGGCTATTATTTCCGATTCGAAGAGAAGGGTGACAGTCTGATCCTGCATTCGCCTTACAAGAACAACTGGCATCAGGATCATGGAGAAAATGGTGGAGATATTCCTGCAACTGTTGTGAATGACAGCATCAGAAGCTACGGCATCAACAATCTGCGAGAGTCTTTCTACAAAGAGAAGCTCAAGGGCGATAAAATGATGCTCCGCTCTAAGATGTTGAGGCTATACTTCACTAAATTCTAAAAAACAATTCGTAATTCAATTCTCCTTTCACACTCATTAATACTTTCTGATTATCAGAAGCTTAATGGTGAAAGGAGTTATGTCCGATTATACGAGAAAAGAAAAGACGGGATAAGTTGGTGCACAGCAGTTGGTTTCCGCTTGCACAACACGTGTTGTGCAAGCGCATATCAGCTGTTATGCAAGCGCACAACAGCTGTTGTGCGGCTGGAGATATTAACTTTCCCGAAAACAGATATTAATCTTTCCGACAACTTCTCCTATATGTTCCGACAACTTCCATTGCTTTTTACGATTGATTATTACGCTTGCTAATGGTACAAGAACCTATTCCTTCTGCATCTTTCGTTAGGTTTGCAAGTGAACTAGAAGTATCTAAAGCTCCAAATACTACTTTGTCAGCTATGTTGATGATATATTTGTTTCTCACTCGTGCACTTTATTTGGAGTTGCGGGTAAGATGAGAGAGGGAGAGAACGAGGGCTTCGTCGTTGTTGATAGCTGATTGAATTTCGACAGGTAGTTCCTTATACATTTTCTGACATATAAAGAATTATATCTATAACGATGCAAAAATACGAATAATTCTCTGAAAATCAAAGAAAACAATAACCTTTTTGCAGATTTATCTGGAAATATTTGGTATTCTGAAAACTTCTGTGTATTTTTGCACGAAATAAGTGATATTTGGCATTTAAAAAGCAAATTTTTATAAAAGGAGTAGTATGACAACATTAAATATACAAGCAGCACAGAATGATATTATTCGTCAGGTGCTTAATACACAAGATATCCATCTTTTGGATAGGATAAGAAACCTCTTTGCAAATAAAGAGGTAAATGAGGCGTGTATGGTTCAAGAAGAGCCTTGTATGACTAAAGAAGAAATACTCTCGGGTTTCGGCAATGCCCTCCATGAACTGAAGTCCTATCGTGAAGGAAAGCTAGAGCTTAAATCATTGGAGGATGTGCTGAATGAGTTGTAAGATATATACGTTCCCTTCTTTTGAAAGGGAAGCTAAACGATTGAATAAGCGCTATAAGTCATTTAAATCTGATTTGAAGGAATTGATGAATGAGTTGAGTTCTTCCCCCTCTTTGGGTGCAGATTTAGGTGGCGGCTTGCGTAAGGTTCGTATGGCTATCAAATCGAAAGGAACTGGTAAGAGTGGCGGTGCCCGTATTATAACAGTTGTGTTAGCTGATATAGAGGATGGCCTCGGCTTGCTTTATATCTATGATAAATCGGAGCGGAGTACAATAAAGGGGAAAGAATTGACAGATTTGTTGAAGAAGAATGGCTTAGTTTGATATGCTATTCCCTGTTGCCGATGCTTGCCAAGTAGTATCAGCAACAGGGAATCTTCGTTGTATTCGTTCTCCTTGTTCAGCTCATCGCCCATACGATACTTAATGTCGAAAGTGATGAATGAAGTCCAACTCTGTGTCTTTTCTGTCTTTAAGCCATTTCTCTGCTATTTGGTATCCTCCAATATAGTATTGCCAAACTTCCTCTGGCACATTGTCGTAATAGTTTTCTTTGTTGATGTACACTTTGCCGTCTTTCCATTGGGGCTTAACGATTATGCTGCTTCCGTTTCCTTTGAAAGGGAATTTACTCTTGGCTCGCCTAGCGGACTTGCACTGGTGTTCCGGCGAATTTACAATCCTTCGTAATTGTAAGCCACTTTCAAAAATACCCTTCACCAGAAGGACATAAATATCTTTAGCTTAGAAACTTGCGCGGGTGAAAGGTGGTGAAGGGTGGTGCGCAACTCTTCACCTCTCGCAACCCCAGTGTTTATCGGGGTTTCAGCCGATTTGGTGAAGAGTGAAGAGTAAAAAAGAGAGTGGTGCTTTTATAAAAAACTCCCGACATATAGTTTTGTGCCTGGCAATGGCAGGTTATTGCCCTGGTAAGGGGCAATGTTGTGCCATAGTGAGGCAATAAGCGATACAAGCCGCTTTACGCATTGTCAGTACTGTCATGGCGACCTCTCAGTAACGTCTTTGTGCCTAGTTGAGGGATTAAATGAATAAAAAAATCGCCCTGAAAGGAGAAGCATTATTTATGCTTGTTCCTTTCAGGGGCGATTAAACGATTAAAGTATTATTGTATCTTTAGCCTATATTACAAAATCTTGTGATACAAGGCGATGATATCCTCCTTAGAAACCTCACGAGGGTTACCTGGAGTACATACATCGGTGAATGCCTGCTCGGCAAGGGCTGGGATGTCAGCCTCTGTAATACCCAGTTCGCTGAGATGCTGTGGAATACCTACCAACTTAGACAACTCCTCGATAGCATTGCATGCTGCCTCTGCTGCCTCCTGGTCGGTCATACCATCCTTGTAAACACCAACAACCTTGGCAATCTGTACATACTTAGGTACACTTACCTCCATATTGAAACGCATCACGGTAGGAAGCAGGATAGCACAAGCTACTCCGTGAGGAACATTATGAAGGGCACTCATTGGGTGAGCCATACCATGGTCAACGCCCAAACCTACATTGGAGAATGCCATACCGGCAATATACTGAGCTACAGCCATACCGTTGCGACCCTCAGGATTGGTAGGATCATTTACAGCGATAGGCAGGTACTTATGAATCATCTCGATAGCCTTGAGTTCGAACATATCACTCATCTCCCAAGCTGCCTTGGTAATCAAACCTTCGATAGCGTGAGTCATCGCATCCATACCGGTAGCTGCGGTGAGACCCTTTGGCAAAGAGTACATCAGCTCTGCATCTACGATGGCTACGGCTGGAATATCGTTAGGATCCACGCATACCATCTTCTGCTGGCGCTGCTCGTCGATAATCACATAGTTGATGGTTGTCTCTGCTGCGGTTCCAGCTGTAGTAGGAAGAGCTACGATAGGCAAGCACTTGTTCTTGGTAGGAGCAACACCCTCCAGAGAAACGATGTCGGCAAACTCAGGGTTGGTAACAACCACGCCGATACCCTTTGCCGTATCCATAGAACTACCCCCACCGATAGCGATGATGAAGTCTGCCCCGGCTTTCTTGCAAGCCTCAATACCTGCAGTAACATTAGAAACTGTTGGATTTGGCTTTACATCATCAAATACCTCGTAAGCGATGTTAGCCCCGTCAAGTACGTCGAGTACCATCTTGGCAACGCCAAATTTCATCAAGCCCTTGTCTGTTACAACCAATGCTTTTTTCCAACCACGACTAGCGATTACTGTAGGAAGTTCCTTGCGGGCACCTGGACCGAAATAGGAAACTTCATTAAGAATGAATCTGTTTACCATAAATGTCTTTGTTTAAGATTGAATTTATTAATTAATAGTATATTTAGTATATCTATATTGCCATACGATTGTTTGTATGCGACAAAGATACAGTTTTTCTGCGATTCCGTCAAGTTTTTCGTGCAAAAAATCATCGGGTAGGGCAAAGATTAAAGACTTATCTCAAAAAATCGGGTGTTTTCTCGCTTTTTCCCTTCTACAATTTTGCTCTTTCAAAATAAAAGCGTAACTTTGCAAAGGAATAATTAGAAACAATAACATCAACTTATGAAGAAAACTTATTTATTACTTTTAACCGGACTCATTTGCTCATCAGCATGGGCAGATGGTACTTTAGGAGGCTACTTCTACAACCAGCAGGCTGCACCTACGGGATGGGAGTGGCAAAGTCCTGATTCCGTAGCTGTCAACAAGCAGCAGCCGCATGCTTGGTTCTTCTCGTTCCGCAATGTAGAAGAGGCGAGAAAAGTTTTACCAGAAAACAGTTCTTACTGGAAATCTCTCGATGGATTATGGAAGTTCCATTGGGCTCCAAATCCAGATGAGCGTCCTAAGGATTTCTACCGTACTGACTATGATGTCTCTCAGTGGGACGACATCAAGGTGCCTATGAACTGGAATCTGGCAGGACTGCAGAAAGATGGAAACAACAAGTATGGAGATCCGCTCTATTCTAACCAGCGTGTCATCTTCCAGCACTCCTGGCAGCCGATGAACGACTGGAAGGGTGGAGTGATGCGTACACCTCCTACCGACTGGATGACCTATCGCAACCGCAATGAGGTGGGTTCTTATCGCAGAACCTTCTCCGTACCTGCAGATTGGAAGGGACAGCAGATCTATCTTAACTTCGATGGTGTAGATTCATTCTTCTACCTATATATAAATGGTAAGTATGTGGGATTCTCCAAGAACTCACGCAACCTGGCAGAATTCGACATTACACCTTATCTTAATAAGGAGGGTGAGGAGAATACTGTAGCTGTAGAGGTTTATCGCCATTCAGACGGTTCTTTCCTGGAGAGTCAGGATATGTTCCGCTTGCCTGGTATCTTCCGCACCGTGGCTTTGGTTGCCAAACCACAGGTTCAGGTAAGAGACATCAAGGCTATTCCTGACCTGGATGAAACCTACAGCCATGCCACCTTACATATCACTGCCCAGTTGCAGAACCTTTCCAAGAAGGCCATCAAGGGTTATACCTTGCAGTATTCACTCTATGCCAACCGTCTCTATTCCGACGACAATGATCTGATGGAAGGCGTTACTGCTTCTACTCCTCTCGTAGGAAAACTGAATTCCAAGGGCGAGATTGTTCTGGAGACGACGCTCGATGCTGCCAACAAGGTGAAGCTCTGGAGTGCAGAAGCTCCTTACCGCTATACATTGGTAGGAGAACTGAAGGATGCCAAGGGCAGAACTGTTCAGACCTTCTCTACCATCGTTGGCTTCAGAAAGGTGGAAATCAAGGAGACTCCTGCCGAGAAGGATGAGTTCGGATTGGCTGGAAGATATTACTATCTCAACGGACAGCCTATCAAGCTGAAGGGTGTCAACCGTCATGAGAACAATACACTGTTAGGTCATACTGCTACCCGCGAGCAGATGGAGAACGAAATCTTCCTGATGAAGCGTGGCAATATCAACCATGTGCGCAACTGCCACTATCCTGATGCGCCTTACTGGTATTATCTCTGCGACAAGTATGGTATTTATCTGGAGGATGAAGCTAACCTCGAGAGCCATGAGTACTACTATGGCAAGCAGAGTCTTTCTCATGTACCTGAGTTCCGCAACGCTCATATCGCCAGAAACATGGAGATGGTACACGCTACCGTGAATCATCCTTCTGTAGTAATCTGGAGTTTGGGTAACGAAGCTGGACCTGGCAAGACTTTCGTAGATTGCTATAATGCCATCAAGGCTTATGATACCAGCCGCCCGGTTCAGTATGAGCGCAACAATGATATCGTGGATATGGGTTCTAACCAGTATCCTTCTATCGCCTGGGTTCAGGGAGCCGTACAGGGCAAGTACAAGCTGAAGTATCCGTTCCACATCTCTGAGTATGCTCACTCTATGGGTAATGCCTGCGGTAACCTGATAGATTACTGGGATGCCATCGAGAGCACCAACTTCTTCATGGGTGGAGCTATCTGGGACTGGGTGGACCAGGCTCTTGACAAGCAGGATCCTGTAACCGGACAGACCTACTGGGCATACGGTGGTGACTTCGGCAAGGACAACAAGCCAAACGACGGTATGTTCTGTATGAATGGTATCGTTCGCCCAGACTTCTCACCTAAGGCTCAGTACTATGAGGTGAAGAAGGTTTATCAGAATGTAGGCGTGAAGGCTGTAGATATGAAGCAGGGACAGATTGAAATCTTCAATAAGAACTACTTCGAGCCTCTCAAGAATTACCAGATTGTATGGTCTCTCTATAAGGATGGTGTCTGCATTTCTAAGAATCAGCCATTGAAGGGTGCCAAGAATATCGTGGGTCCTCGCGAGAAGGGCTTCTATACCTTGCCATACGATTATGCGAGCCTCGATCCGAAGAGCGAGTACTTCGTAACCGTTCAGTTCCTTCTGGGTAAGGACATGCCATGGGCTGCCAAGGGTTATCCTCAGATGGAAGAGCAGTTGAGAGTGAAGGGCGCTGATGTGGCTGCTCCTTCTATTGCTACTGTTGCCAAGAACGGTAAGGCGATGAAGCTTTTGGTAGATAAGGCGGCTAAGCGTGCCAACATCAATGGTGGCAACTTCCAGGTGGCTTTCGATCTGAATACCGGTGCTATCTATAGCTTGAAGTATGGCAGTCAGGATATCATCAAGGATGGCAATGGTCCTAAGCTCGATGCATATCGTGCTCCTACAGACAACGATGCTGGTATCGGATACCACAATGCCTGGTTCAAGAATGGTCTGTACGACCTGCAGCATGTAGTGAAGAACTGGAACTATACAGCCAAGAAGGATGGTACTTACCAGCTCGAATTTACTGTAGAGAGTCAGGGTAAGGAGGGATGCGATGTGAATTACAGCAACCGCGACCGTGACCCAGAGTCTTGCTATAACTTCGAGAAGAACAAGCGTGCCTTGACAGATGCTGACCTGAAGTTCACTTCACGCCAGATCTATACTATCTATAAGGATGGTTCTATCGAGATGCAGAGTGCCATTGGTGCTAACCGTTCCAAGGTCATCTTGCCTCGCATCGGCTATTCCATGGTATTGCCAAGCGAGTTGAACCAGTATGATTATTATGGACGCGGACCTGTCAACAACTATAACGACCGCAAGACCAGCCAGTTTATCGGTTGGTACCACAGTCCGGTAGCAGAGCAGGGCATCATGCTTCCTAAGCCACAGGCACAGGGCAACCGCGAGGAGGTTCGCTGGTGTGCCGTTACCAACGACAGCCAGCAGGGTGTAGTATTCATCTCTGACAGTACAATGTCTGCCTCAGCATTGCCTTGGAGTCAGCAGGAGTTGACTTTGGCAGCACATCCATATCAGTTGCCAAAGAGCAGCGGTACTCACTTGCACCTCGATGCAAAGGTTACAGGATTGGGCGGTGCCAGCTGTGGACAGGGCGGTCCTTTGACACCAGATCAGGTACGCAGTACTCCTACCACATTCGGATTCATCATCCGTCCGGCTGTGAAGTCAGAGCTTGGAAATATCGTGAAGGTTTCAGCCACTGGTCGTGAGATGGTGAAGGAGATGATGAAGAAGATGCAGCAGAATCAGCAGACATCCAGTCTTCAGATTGCCTTTGCTTCCAGCCAGGAGCCTGATGAGGGTGATGCAGCCTACTTGGTAGATGGCGATCCTTCTACATTCTGGCATACGATGTATTCCATTACATTGGCTAAGTATCCTCACTGGGTTGACTTCGATGCTGGCAAGCAGAAGGTCATCAAGGGCTTTACTTATCTGGCACGCCAGGATGGTTCTTTGAATGGTTGCATCAAGGATTATGAAATCTACGTTAGCAACGACAACAAGACTTGGGGTGAGCCAATCTTGAAGGGTCATTTTGCCAAGACAGCCAAGCTGCAGAAGGTGATGTTGAACAAGCCTGTGAAGGCTCGCTACTTCCGTCTGCGTGCATTGAATGAGCAGAATGGTCAGGATTATGCTTCTGGTTCAGAGTTTACACTGATTACAGAATAATAAGTGGAAGATAAGAAAAAGGCTGGTGCATATTGCATCGGCCTTTTTTAGTTAAAACATATATTGCTTTCATTTTTCCCGGGATGTATATAAACAAAAAGTGGATTAACCTTTCGATTAATCCACTTTTGTGATTCCGTTGGGGTTCGAACCCAAGACCCACAGCTTAGAAGGCTGTTGCTCTAATCCAACTGAGCTACGGAACCAACACTGCCATTTTTCATTAGCGAGTGCAAAGGTAATACTTTTTTGTGAAACCACCAAATATTTTGGGATATTTTTTTCTTTTATTTCAATATTACGCAACTTTTACGTTATTCCTTAATTACCAAAAGCATCTTCATCGATTATTTCAAAGCTGTTGCCCTTACAGGGCGCAGAGCAGATGCAACAAAAAACCCAGGGTGTTACCCTGGGCTATGAGCTTCTGCCCTTTTAGGGCGTTTGAATGTGCAATCCTTTGATGCACTATAATTTTATTATTTCAGTTTTTTGAGATAACCCTCAGCACGGGGATCTCCCAGTTCCTTTGCCTTTTCCAGGTTCTTGCGAGCCTCTTCCTTCTGCTTGTTCTCCATCTGGAGCAAACCGAGGAGGAGATAGCCATCGGAATATTCTGGAGCAATCTCTATGCAATGCTTGGCTGCACTGATGCCTTCTGCATATCGCTTCACACGTAAGTCAAGACTAGCCCATTCTGCAAAATATGTAGGCTCGTTAGGCGCAAGGTAGCAGGTACGGGCAATATCAATCAGCGCTGGCTGCCACATGCGCAACTTGGTCTCAGCCTTGTATCGTGCATAGAAAAATGCAGGATTAACAGGACGGACAATCGAATCATACATATTATAGTCAGCGATAGCACTGCGATACTCTCCCTGTTCTGCCTGGAAATCACCACGAGCCAGATAGTAAGGACCAGCCAGGGTGCCCGAGTTCTTAGCCTCATTGACTGCACTGTCCAGCAGGACCTTAATCTCTGTAGCAGGAGCCTTGAGCTGTATCTTGGCCTGAGCTGCCTCCAGGAAGATTTCCGGATTCTTGACCGAAGTCTTGGTCAGGGCGATGAACATATCGTATGCCTTCTGGTAATTACCCTTGGTAAAGATGATACGTGCTTCCTGATGCTGATATACAGGATTGGCATTGATGGTGTATGCCTTCTGTGCTTCCTCTATCGCCTTGTCGTAGGTCCAGGCTGTATAGGCAGAATCACCCTTATAGATCAGTTTCTGATAGATGACATCAGAATAATTAGAGTGGGCTTCATCCTTGGCAGAAGATTTCTTGATTCCATCTTCCATACATTTGGCTGCCTTGGCAAACTCGTTCTTATCTACAAGAAGAGTTGCTTTTTCCTTATAGCCGAATGCAGAAGCAGGGAACTTTGCCATAAACTCATCTGCATACTTGTCATAGATGTCGCGGGACACCTGAGACTTGTTGAGCGTCATCATCGTAATCGCCTCCTGTTCGGTATCAGGAAGAGCAGTACGGATGCCTGTTTCGCGAAGGGCTGCATCCAGCGTGGAAAGACCTGTCACCTTCAACTCCCTGGCATAGTTGGCATCAATGGCAGTTACCTGACCGTTGCTATGCATGATACCAATCACCTGACCGTTTTTGTTGACGAATGGGCAACCCACTGCATTGTCCGGTACGGTGTTGGAGAAGATGTAGTAATTGTAAGTTTCCTTAAACTTCTCAACGCTTGCGATATCCTCCTGCTGGAAAGGTGACTTCTTGATAGAATAAGGAACGAGCCAAACCTTGCTGCCCGCAGGTGATTCTGCTGTTGCAATGTTGGCAGCCGTGGTATTACCCAAAACTCTGAACTTAGCCACATCGTAAAGTTCATCGGCACCGAGGATAGCATCCACGTCCATCGACTTTCCGCTGGCATCCACGATGGTAGCCTTCACAGCACCGATAAACGGTTTGAAGGTACCGATAGCCGTTCCCTTGTTATCAATAAACACACCTTGTGTAGAAGAGATGATGTTACCCTCCTTGTTGAAGGTGGTGAGTGTAAATACGCTCTTAGCGGCTTTCTGTACAGAGCCTGGCTGAGCGAAGAGGGATGATGCACCCAGCATCAGTCCCATCATGATCATATTTATTCTTTTCATATTCTCAATAATTCTTTGGCATTGGCAAGAGCTGCCTGCGTGATGTCACTGCCACTGAGCATCTGGGCAATTTCCTCTATGCGCTCCTGGTTGTTGAGTTCTTTCATGTGCGAGATGGTTCCATTCTCGGTTTCCTCCTTCAATACCTTGTAATGATGGCTACCCTTGGCAGCTATCTGTGGCAGGTGAGTGATAGAGAGTACCTGTCGGTTCTGGAGTCCCATTTCTTCCATGATATCTGCCATCTTTTCAGCTATCTTACCGCTGACACCGGTATCAATCTCATCAAAGATGATGGTTGGCAACTTCACGGCTCCACTGATCATAGCCTTCAGCGAGAGCATTACACGAGCAATCTCACCACCCGAAGCCACCTGACTGACGGGCTGTAGCTGGGTACTCTTGTTGGCACTGAAGAGGAAGCTGACCTTGTCGGCACCATTTCCTGACAGTGGCTTTTCTGCGAAGGCAATCTCGAATCTCACATTCGGAATGCCCAGCGGGATGAGTCTGCCCTTCATCTCTTTTTCGATGGCCTTTGCAGATTTCTGACGGATGGAAGTGAGTAGGGCAGCTTGCTTTTCAGCCTTGGCAAGGAGAGCAGCCACTTCTTTTTCCTTCTCTTCGATGTCTTCATCGCCATTATCGATATGCGCAAGCTGTTCTGCGATGCGGTCACGGGTAGCGATAAGTTCTGTTACCGTTTCCACATGGAACTTCTGCTGCAGGGTGTAGAGCTTGTCCAGACGGGTATTGATGGCATCCAATCGGTTAGGATCGAATTCCACGTGATCAACACTACTGCTGATTTCCTGAGCGATGTCCTTCAGTTCGATATAGCTGCTCTGCATTCTGCCAGCCACATCAGCCATGCTTGGATAGACATCACAGATATTTTCCAGTTGATGAGTGGCGTTCTTCAGTTTGTCAAGTATGCTGTCGTCGTCTCCCGAAAGCGAATTGTCTGCCTCGTAGAGAGCGGTCTTGATATCCTCCGAATGGCTCAGAGTCTCTGCTTCCTGCTCCAGCTGTTCTAATTCGCCTTCCTGTAGATTTGCATCCTCCAGTTCCTTATGCTGGAAACGCATAAACTCCTCGTTCTCACGGTTCTTGGCTATCTCGGCTTTCAGCTCTTCCAGAAGTTCCTTGGCTTTGCGATACGCATAATACTCCTTTTGGTAAACCTTGAGCTGGTCGGCATCCTGAGCGATGATATCCACCACATTCAATTGGAAGTCTTCTTTCTGCAGAAGAAGATTCTGGTGCTGCGAATGGATATCTACGAGTTGCTCTCCCAATTCTCTCATACGGGTGAGAGGCACCGGGGTGTCATTGATGAAGGCACGGCTCTTGCCGGCTGCAGTCAACTCTCTTCGGATGATCGTATCATCGGCATCATAGTCGATGTCGTGATCATCGAAGAATTTCTGCATACCATATCTGGAGAGATCGAAGTGAGCCTCTATCACGCATCGGTCTCTTCCTGCCTTGATCGCCTTGCTGTCTGCACGGTTGCCCAGAAGCAGTCCGATGGCACCGAGGATGATACTCTTTCCTGCTCCTGTCTCACCGGTGATGACGGAGAAGCCAGGATAAAGAGAGATGTTCAGCTCGTCGATGAGCGTGAAGTTCTTGATATATAATTGCTTGAGCATATTTATTCTACTTTTTGATAAAGATATAAAGGGAAAGCTGATTCTGATTTTCAGAAGCTTCCGTTCTGGAAGATGATTTTATGATGATGACTTCTTCCTGAAAGATTATTCCTTGACCTGATCCCAATATTTATTCTGTGAAGGATTGATGGAGAAGAGGAGTTCATATATGCTCTCCTTTTCCTTTTGGGTTCCTTTGCCGCGATAGATGTTGGCAAGTTCATCCTTCTTGAAGTCGGTCCATATCTGTGGCAACAAACTGAGTGGGCGGTTTTCCTTTGCCTTCTTCAGTCCTGTTTCCAGGGCCGCGGTTATCTCGGTACGACCTCTTTCCGCATTATTTGCCATCTCATCGAGTCCTTTCCGATAGTAGTCATACTGCAACTGTCTGAAGGGTTCCAACGCTCCATCCAAATAGTCTGAGATGATAGCATATCGGTTGCGGTCATCAGAGAAAGCCTTCCATCCGGGATAATCCAGATTCTGGGCATTGTTTGTCAGAATCATGCAGCGCTGCAGAATGTCTTCACCGCCTTTGGGGGCAAAACTATCCAGATCGATGCCGATGATAAGATATGCATAATAGGCAAAGAGAGCCGTAAGCTGATTGTCTATCTGCTGCTCATTGAACTCCAACTGGTCGTATTCGGCAAAACGAAACGTGAAGTTATCGTCCACATTATTATATAAGGTGGAGGTGTATGCCGAATTGAAGACAGGGCGGTTGGCCTGTATCAGCGCCTTGCAAGTAAAGAGATTCTGGTCTCTGTCATACTTGGTGACGGTGATATTGAAGTTGCAGATGATGCGTTCGTTCTTCTGAAACTGAAGATGAGTCCATTGGCGATTGTTGACGAATTGCTGCAAGGTTTGTTGCAGATTGTCGAATACGCCTTTCTCCGTGCCCGAGATCTGGGCATGGTTGATGGTAATCTTAGCTTGCAGCTCCTGTGCTGAAATCGTAGAAGGACTGCAACACAGGAGACCACCAGCTAAAGCTACCGGACTAAAACAGGAGAGCCAGCTCGTCAATGATGTCGCAAGCCACCTCAGTCTTCGGTTTCTTTTCATATTCTTTCTTTCCCTTTTCAGAGATGATGGTAATCTGATTATCGTCAGTGCGGAAAGTAGTGCCCGGATTACGGGTAGAGTTGAGCACGATGAAGTCGGCATTTTTCTTCACTCTCTTCTTCTGTGCATTGCTCTCTTCATCGTTGGTTTCCAGGGCAAAAGCTACGATTCGCTGATTCTTTTGTTTCATCTGTCCCAAAGCTGCTGCGATGTCATGGGTAGGCACCAGTGTCAGCTCCAGGTCATCCTTTTCGCGCTTGATTTTCCTATCAGCTACATTGGCAGGACGGAAGTCTGCTACGGCTGCACAGAGAATGGCAGCATCAGATGAAGCAAAGGCTGCTGTGGCTGCCTGATACATCTCCTCACAGCTCTCCACATTGATGCGGTGGATAGCAGGACTACTGTCTAATGAAACAGGACCTGCCACCAAAGTAACATCCGCACCACGGCGAAGACATTCTTCGGCAAGTGCGAATCCCATCTTTCCTGACGAATAATTACCGATGAAACGCACTGGGTCAATCTTCTCATAGGTTGGTCCAGCTGTAATCATCACCTTCTTACCGCAGAGGTCTTTCTCCGTAGTCTTCTGGTTCTCTGATTCTACATCAGCAACCTCATCGGCACTCTCCATCATGTTGAAGTATCTATCCAGGTAATCCACGATGACATCCGGTTCCTCCATACGTCCCTTTCCCTCTAATCCAGAAGCAAGGAATCCCACTTCCGGCTCGATGATATGGTTACCATAGCCGAGAAGGGTCTTCATGTTGGCCTGTGTAGAAGGATGCTTGTACATATCAAGGTCCATGGCAGGAGCAATGAAGACTGGTGCCTTCATGGAGAGATAGGTAGTGATGAGCATATTGTCTGCAATACCATGCGCCATCTTGCCCATGGTAGATGCCGTACATGGTGCAATGACCATCGCATCCGCCCAGAGACCGAGATCCACGTGCGAATTCCAGGTACCATCACGCTGTGAGAAGAACTCGCTTACCACGGGCTTGTGGGTCAGAGCAGAGAGGGTGATAGGGGTAATGAACTCCTTACCGGCAGGCGTAATGACCACCTGCACCTCAGCTCCCTTCTTGATGAGACCACGGATGATAAGGCATGACTTGTAGGCTGCAATGGACCCCGTAATGCCCAAAACGATTTTCTTTCCTTTTAACATATTATCTTCCCAAACTCTTGTTATTTTCCCATTCTCTTGCTGAACTCGCGCAGACGGATACGGGTGAGTACCTGCTTGGTATTGTTGGTGAAATCGCTTCCCAATACCCAGGTGAAGTAACCAGGATCCTTAGTCAGAATCTCTGCCACATCCCATCCTTTGTACTTGCCGAAATTGAATACCTCGTGCTTGCGAGGATTTCCCTTTTCGTCGAGTATCACATTGCCGTCAGCATCCTTCAACTCCTGCCAAACGATGCGGCCGGCAAAATCTACATTGTCGTTGCGCTTGGAGAACTCAGCAAGCTCGTCCATATCATTGTTGAGCACACGGTCGGCTTCCTCCTGAACACCAGGGGCATAACGGTCCAGCTCGCCTTTCAGTACGCAATAGGTAGCCTCGGTATCCTGGTCGGCGCGGTGTGCCTCGAAGTCTTCCTCCATCTTTCTGCCGCAATAGAACTTGTATGCAGCAGCCAGGTTACGACGCTCCATCTTCATAAAGATATTCTGGGCATCAATGAGGCGACACTTAGAGAAATCGAAATCGATGCCGGCACGCAGGAATTCCTCTGCAAGCATAGGAACATCGAAATGATTGGAGTTGTAGCCAGCAAAATCACAACCAGAGAACTCCTGGTTGAAGGTAGCAGCCAACTGCTTGAAGGTTGGTGCATCCTTTACATCATCATTGCTGATACCTGTAAGTGCAACCACCTCTTCAGGGATTGGCTTCTCTGGATTGATAAACTGGTTTTTACGTACCTCTGTTCCATCTGGATACACCTTGATATAGGAGATCTGGATGATTCTGTCTTTCACCATGTCAAGACCGGTAGTCTCTAAGTCGAATACGATCAGAGGCTTAGTAAGATTTAATTTCATTACTTCAAGTATTTATTACTATATATTTCTGATAGAGAAGGGGGGGGTTGGATTAGCCAAGCTCCTTATTCGTTAAGGAGCATTGGCATGATGAGCATGAGGATATCCTCGTTTTCTGGCTGCTCAGCTGGCACAATGATACCAGCACGGCTAGGATCAGCCAAGTAGAAGATAACCTGCTCACAGTTCAGATTACCCAGGATTTCCATCAGGCTGCTACCCTTGAAACCGATGCTGATGCCGGAACCGCTATATTCGCAAGCCAATACTTCCTTGGCAGAAGTAGAGAAGTCGATGTCTTCTGAAGAAACCTCGAAACGGCCGCTCTCAATGTGGAAACGAATCAGCTGGCTGCTCTCGCTGGCAAATGGCAATACACGGCGCAATGCACTCTGCAAGCCCTTGCGATCTACGGTTATCTCACATGGGTTGTTGGCAGGAATCACTGAGTTGTAGTTAGGGTAGCGACCATCAATGAGGCGGCATTTCAATACGCCATCACTAAACTGAATCTCAGCTCTGCGTGCATCAAACTTGATGGTTGCCTCATCATCCTTGCTCAGAATGTTCTTCAGCAATGATGCAGGCTTCTTAGGCAGGTTGAATGAAGAAGGAGTCTCACTCTTGAGAGTGAAGTTCTTGCTTCTTACCAACTTATGACCATCACTTGCTACGATGGCAAGCGATTCTGGAGTCAGGTCGAAATAGATACCGTTCATCACAGGGCGCAGCTCATCGCTGGCTGTTGCGAAGAGAGAACGGTTGATATTGTCGATCAGCACCTGTGCTGGCAAGACGAGAGTAGTGCAGGCATCACCCATATCCTGTGTTGGAGGATAGTCTTCAGCATTCAAGCCTGTGAAATTATAGAGACCATTCTGATATACAATCTTAATGGCAAAACTATCTGTATCTACATCGAAGTTAAGAGGCTGTTCTGGCAACTCCTTCAATGCATCCAGGATGACGCGGTTGGCAACGCAGAACTCGCCTTCGCCATCGCTGTCAGTGAGAGCGATGGTACTCTTGATGATGTTGTCACTGTCGCTTGCGGTGATGGTCATCTCACCGTTGGCAACTTGGAACAGGAAATTGTCAAGGATAGGCAGAGAATTCTTGCTGCCGATCACCTTAGCAAGCATATTGAGCTTGCTGCTCAATGCTGAACTTGAAACTGTAAATCTCATGAGTCGTTATTTTATATTATTAATTTTCAATTTACTTATCTCATATTCATTGCTGATGCTCCTTACTTGACGGGTAAATTGGGGCATTTGCGCAATTATGAGCACAAAAATACAAAAAATATTGGGGATAGACAAAAATAATCGAAGAAATGTTTTTGTTTTAAAACTATTTTTAGTAATTTCGCAGTCAGAAAGAAAAATAGTAGATAGATTCACTCGTTTTTGAGCCTCTTCATACATCTTTTGATTCCCGATGAAAATGGGGCTCTTCAGGCGAAGGATTGAAACAATTTTTAAAATAATAATATGGAATTACAAGGAAAGGTAATTGCCGTTTTACCAGAAAAAAGCGGCGTTTCTGCAAGAGGTGAGTGGAAGGCTCAGTCTTATGTCATTGAAACTCATGAGCAGTATCCAAAGAAGCTTTGCTTCGATGTTTTCGGTGCAGACCGTATTGCTCAGTTCAACATCCAGAGTGGTGAGGAACTTTTGGTTTCTTTTGATTTGGATGCACACGAATATAATGGTCGTTGGTTCAACAGTGTCCGCGCTTGGAATGTTCAGCGTGTAGATCCTAATGCTGTTGCTGCTATGCAGGGTGGCATGCAGCCAGTTGGATCTCCATTCCCTCCAGTAAGTGCGGCTCCTCAGGCAGCTCCAGCTCCTGCTCAGGGTGCAACTGCTCCATTCCCTCCAGCTCAACCAGCAGCTCCAGCAGCAGGTGGCAGCGCAGACGATCTCCCATTCTAAGAGAGAAAGTATGTAAGAAAATTGCAAAGAGCATTCGAAAGGGTTTGTTTCCACAATCCTTACGAATGCTCTTTTTCTTTAACTTGACTTTTATGCCGGTTTAACCAGCTGAAACAATACCCTTAAGGAAAAATAAATTTATCCTTAAGGAAAAATATTATTTCCCTTAAGGGAAAATATTTCTATCCTTAAAGGAAAAAGTTTAGCCCTTAATGGATGCTAAACTTTAACCTAGAAAAAACTTATACTTTTTTATTCTCTTACGAATCGATTCGTCTTCTTTTTTCAAAGAATGCTCGGGAGGCAGCAAAGAACAATACCACTGCGGCTGCATTTTCGATTGCTACCATCCAGAAGGCACCACTATAACCGAAATGCTCGGCTACAACACCACCCAGAAGACAACCGATTCCGAATCCCAGGTCCCAACCGGTCAGGATACTGCTGTTAGCCGTACCACGCTGGTCGTGGCGGGCAACATTGATAAACATATTCAGGAAAGCTGGGTACAGGTGACCATTTCCCAATCCTATCAATGCAGCTGAAAGATAGTAGGCTACCGGATGCTTGATGGCTACGAATATCGTAAAACCGACGAGCGATATCAGCATTCCTTCGGCTGCATTCTGGGTCAGCTTACCCTGACTCAAAGCCTTTCTGCCTTGCAATCTGCTCAGGAACAATCCCATAGAGAGGATTGCAAAATAGGTACCCGTTCCTCCGGTAATGCCTAATTCTTCCTTGCTGTAAATGGCGAGATAGTTGCTCAATACACCCCAGCAGAAACCAAACATGCAGATGTTGATCGCCAACAACCAGGCGCGGGTCAGGAAGAAGCGGTCGAGCGAGAGCTTCTCCTTGTTTCTGATGATTTCCTTCTCTGGGAGCTTCACCGTTCCTGCTATCACTACAGAAGCAATGGCTACCACAAAGGCTATCCAGAAAAGTACCATATAACTACCCACCAGATTGTGCAGATAGATACCGATGGAAGGGGCTATCGCCATGGCGAAGTTGTTGCTCAATCCATAAAGACCGATACCCTCATTGCGCCTGCTGGCAGGCAAGACATCTATGGCACAGGTACTGTTGGCAACAGTTACCGCTCCGAAGGGTCCACCATGCAGGGTTCGGCAGATGGCAAACATCAAGATGGTACTGGCTGCTATGTATCCTGCAAAGAAGATGGCAAAAGCTGCCAGACAGGTCATCAGCACTTTCTTACGGGAAAATCCATCCACCACATATCCGCTAAACGGACGGATGATGAGTGCCGCCACCGTATATCCGCTCAGAACAATGCCTATCACATCCTTCGTAGCCCCGAAAATCTCACTCAGATAGAGTGGGAGGAGTGGGGTGAGGAGATAGAAGGCAAAGTAGAGCAGAAAGTTGGTGGTCATCACCTTGATGTAATTCGCATTCCAAAGTTTCTCTTTCATCTCTTCTGTATTTCTTCATTTTAAGATTCTACCCTATACTGAACTTTCGCATGTGGGGAAGTTAAGGGAAGTTAGGGAAGTTTATATTCTATTCTCTAGCCAGGCATCAATGAGTTTGCGGGCAATCGACAATTTCTCCGGCAGAATTGGGAGATGCTCCTTGCTGAACCATTTGCCGCGAGAGAGCTCTTCCTTCTGAAGGTGAATCTCGCCATCTACAAATTCGGCTGTATATCCTACCATCAAGCCACTTGGGAACGGCCATGGCTGGGAACCGAAATACTTAAGGTTCTTGATGGTCAGACCAGTCTCTTCCATCACCTCACGATGAACTGCTTCCTCCAGACTCTCACCTGTTTCCACAAAACCGGCTACCAAGGAATCGAAGTTACCCTTGAAGTTGCGGGCATGAACCAGCAGCACCTGATCGCCCTTCTTGATGAGAACGATGATGGCTGTAGCGAGAGAAGGCCAGACAGACTTGCCACATTCGGTACACTTCTTACTGATATCTGTTGACATCTTCATAGGTGAACCGCATACGCCGCAAAACTGGGTGTTCATATCCCAATAGTTCAGTTCCTGGCATTTTCCCGCTTTCTGATACAACTCAGGGGAGAGCTTGTAAAAGCTAGGACGCAGACCGCACATCTCATATTTCGGATTGTCGGTTACGGGCTCTGGAATGGTGAAGGTCTTCACTTCCGTACCGTCATTCATCGGTGTGATGTTGAGAATATGGGTCCAAGGCTTGGTTGCTATCGGACTTTCCTCACTACATGGAATCGTATAGGTTCCGCCTTCTCTCTTCTCTAGCAAGATATCTGTCTTGCAAAATATAAACCAATACTTCATTCTTTACTTTGAACTTTGAATATTGAACTTTGAACTTTATGATATGCTTGGACGGTTTTTCCCGTGGATAGCGTGCTATTGCTTTTTTCCGAAAAGCAATTCATAGTCGCGCTGGGCAGCAGGCTTGGTCCATGCTTCAGGCACGAACTTCCAGTTGTTGTTGGCCTTCGCCTCGACGGTTCCCATCTTTTCTATCGCTTCCATCAGGTAGTAACGCTGGTCGCGCTCACTACGATAGATGATTCTGCTATCCAGACTATCCTTTGGAATACCTGCACCACGGGTGAGGAGCTCTCCGCCGCCATTGCCGCGATAACTGTTTACTGCCACCTTATACCACTTCTTTTCATCGAAAGGCTGACCATTGCTCATGCGCAGAATCTTCACCTTCTCGCCGTCTGGCTTGGTAACATCTACCTCATAATCGATGCCGGCAGCACTGTCAAAATTGAAGGAGAGGTTCTTGAAGCCGAGACGCTGCTGATCGCCCTTGGTCTGGGTATCGAGCAGGAGCAGATGGTCATCAGGACTCTTCATCGTATTCACCCAGAGATCATAACTCATCTCCAGATGCTTGCGGATCTCCTCTCCGGTAAGGCGCATCACGTAGAGCTGATTCTCGTATTTATAGAGATTGAACATGTCACCAACGTAGATAGGTCCCGCATTGATGGTAGAATTAAACTGGAGGGGCGCATTGAAGGCGATATCAGCATTCGTGATCTGAAGCTGCAGGTTGAGGATGAAATCATTGAAGGCACAGCTGCCGAAGAAAGACTCGCGGCTGTGGATGGTATTCTTGAAAGTTCCGATCTGCTTGCCGACAAACTTGTTGATTTCTGCAATCTGAGGCTCGAATGCCTTCATGAAATCCTCATCAATAGGACATTTTGTCACATCTGGCAGACTGCCAACTATCTTCTTGTCTGTCACAACATACTGTTTTTTGCCATTCACCTTCTTCTTGTCCAGGGTGATGGTCACCTCGGCATCTGCCACATTCAGTGCATTATTGGCAGGGTCGAGACATACCACAGGCTTACCCTCCACATTCAGGATCGTCTCATTGTAGCGGGTATGGTCATGTCCGAAGAGTACCATGTCGAAGCCTGGCACCTCCTTTGCTACCCGCAGAGAGGCATCCTCCTCATATTCGGGAGTGACAATACCGCCATCCTTACCGCTGTGGAAGACACCGATGACAACGTCTGGTTTCTCCTTCTCCTGGATAATCTTCATCCATTTACGGGCACTGGTCACCATATTCTCAAACTTCATTCCGCTCCAGAGATTCTCTGTCAGCCAGTTGGGAATAGCTGGGGTCAGCATACCGAGAACGGCTATCTTCACACCCTCACGGTTCAGGATGATATAAGGCTTCATATAAGGCTCACCGGTCTTGGTATCAATGATATTGGCACCCAGCACCGGACAATCTAACTCCCTGATCCACTTGTCATAAACCGCATGACCGGTCTCTACATCGTGATTACCGAAAGCCTGGGCATCATACTTCATATAATTGACGACATCAGCTGCCACATTACGAGCCTGGGTGTTGATATAGTTATAGAAGTAGCAGGTAGGCTGTCCCTGAAGGATATCGCCATTCTCCAAGAGGATGACATTGTCCTTATAGGTCTTGCGCAGATCGTTTACATAAGAGGATACGCGTGCCAGGGTTCCTGCCTTCGGTTTGCGATTGATGAAATCGTATGGGAAGAAAGAACCATGGACATCACTCGTCTGAATCACTCTGAGTTTAACGGTGCGTTGCTGTGCCATTGCCTGCGAATTAAAAGTGAGCGCCAAGAGGAGCGCTGCGAATAACTGTTTCATATTTTTCTCGAATTTATTTGTTTCAACTGCAAAATTACAAAAAAGTTAGCAATTACGGCATACTTTTTGTTGGATTCTTTATAAAAATCATAAAAATAGGAGGTATTATACTATGGCATTTGTAGATTATTACAAGATTCTCGGTGTAGATAAGAACATCCCGCAGAAGGATGTGCGCGCTGCATATCGCAAGCGTGCTAAACAGTTTCATCCGGATTTGCATCCTAACGACCCAAAGGCAAAGGCTAAGTTCCAGGCGCTGAACGAGGCGTATGAGGTGATTTCCGATCCGGACAAGCGTGCTAAGTACGACCAGTACGGCGAACAGTGGAAGAATGTAGGAGGCTTCGGTGGTGGAGGCTATGATGGAGCTGCCGGCGGAGGTGCCGCTGGTGGAAATCCATTCGAAGGCTTCGACTTCAGCAGCTTCGGTGGTGGAGGAGGTGGTTTCTCCAGCTTCTTTGAAAATCTCTTCGGCGGAGGTCGTGCCCGCGGTTCACAAGGTGCCGGTTTCGGTGGCTTTGGCGGATTCGGCGGAGCAGGTGCTGGTTTCGGTGCCGGTGCAGAATATGGTACAGGCGGATGTAACGGCGGCTGCGGTGGTCATAGCGCCAGAACGAATACGGGCGAGATGAACATGAATGTGAATATCGACATGTACACCGCACTGCTCGGTGGTGAGGGTATCATCACATTGAGCAATGGTTCAAAGATTAAACTGAAGATCAAACCGGAAACCCAGAACGGTACCAAAGTACGTGTTCGCGGCAAGGGTTATGACAGAGGTGATGGAACCTTCGGTGATCTGATGATTACCTATAACGTGAAGTTGCCTACTGGTTTGAATGAAAAACAGAAGGAATTGCTCCGACAGATGAAGGAAGCAAAGTAAAAGGAAAAAAGAAAGCTCCGATGGACTCAACAAATCCATCGGAGCTTTCTTTTTATATTGTTTTTGAATCTTATGATTCTTTTATATTGTTTTAGAACTACGAATCTTTTAATCAGAACAATTCTATTGCTGTGGCTCAGAAACCTTATTCATATTGAAGGCAGAAACTTTGCCATCAGGTGAAACAACTGCAGAAATCTTAAAGAGTTGTTCCTTCTTGGTGCCATCTGTCAAATCTACGTCTTGACGGGCAGAGAACTGTACCTGATACTCATATTCCTCATCGCCAACCTCGCGCTTCTTGATCTGGTAGTCGTTGTTGATGTGCCAGTTCATATTGGCTACATTATCTTTATAGAGTTTGTCCATAAAGGTAACGACATCTGCCTTGGTAGCCGAGTTCTTGCCAAGCAAAGATGAGAGAATATCCTCGCAGGTAGCTGTCAATCCATCCGCATTACGGGAATTGATGCTTTGGAAGAACTGACGGAACAATCCGCTCACCATCTGCTTTTCTTCTGGCTGGAGGTCGCGGCTCTTCACCTTCTTCAGGGCATTTTCTGCCTCTTCGATATGAGCACCATCTGTATGAGCATTCAGGTATGCCTGGTAGGCATCAGCTGTATCTGCAGCCTTAGCCACATTCCAGTCGAGGGAATCTATTTTAAGCAAAGCTTCCTGTTTGTGCAAACTGTTAGGATACTTCTGGAGATATGCTTCCAAAGTTTCTTTCGAACCGCTCACTACCGCATTGGTCCAATCCTGGTCGTTCTGCTTCAACAGGTCAAGATGAGCCATGATGGAATCGCGATGTGCTTCATCCGCATCCTTGTAGGTATCGAGATAACTCTGCAGCACCATCGGGTCGCTGCTTTGCATCGCATACTCATAAGCTTCCATCTCCTTGTTGCGATTGGCATTGTCGTAGAAGTAATACATAATGCCACACGCCAAGACAGCAAAGATGAATGAGATGATGAAGATAGAGCGGGTACTCTTTTTCTTCTGTGGCTCCTGAGGAGTTTTGCCTTCTCCGCCATCATTTCCGCTCGCTGCAACTACAGGACGAGGTACAGGAGGTACTGGTGGAACAGGAGGGGTAGGAGGTGCAGGAGGAGTTGTTGGAGCCGCAGGAGCCTGCGGTGTTGCTGCCGATGCTGCAGACGACACCGGTGATGCAGGTGTCGCAAGAGGGCGTGTTACCCCCACAGCTATCTCATGGCAGTTTGGGCACATCTCCTGACTGCTGAAATAAACCTCACCGCAATGAGGGCATTTTGTGATTTTTCCAGCTATCTCAACGCCACAACTAGGACAGGTTGGAGCCTTGTCACTGATCTGGCGGCCACATTCTGGACATTTAATAATTGCCATAGTTTTATTTAAAGTTTATATTTTACTAAAAATGATTCATAATTCTATGCTTTCAGACGATATTCACTCTTTACCTTAAAACTAATCATAAAGTTCAAAGCTCCAAGTTCAAAGTTACAATGTCTTATCTGTGCCTGAATCTAATCTCTCTCAATCGATGCCTGCCCATGAACCTGCTCTTATCCACGTAGCCATTGATACCGTTCAACTTTCCCTTACCGGTATATTGCCACATTTCAAAGTCTCTTCCATCCTTGAGCACAGGCTCACGCTTGGTATATTGGGCTATCATCAGCTTGTAGCTGTCGAGCTTTCCCAAGAGATAATGGTCATAGAAGTTGGCACCCGTATAGATGAGCGGCTTCTGTCTGTATGCCTTTTCCACGAGATGCAGGAACTTAAAGAGAGAGTCACAAAACTCCTCTGTCTCCAAACCACTCTTGGTCTCTACGTCAATCATAGGCAAGAGATCCTGGTCGCCAGGTCGGCATTGAGCCATGAAATTCTCCAGCTGGGTTTTCTGTGGAATACGGGCACGGTAAAAGTGGTATGAACCCACCTTGAGTCCATATCTATGCGCCAGATCAATGTTCTGCTTATATTTGCTATCTACATTGGTTCCACCCTCGGTAGCCTTCAGATAGACATACGCCATCTTGGAGTTATCGCCCACCGTTTCCCAGAACACATTGCCCTGATAGTGGCTGAGGTCTATGCCATGCACATGACTGCAGGTATCCTCGCATTGCACCTGCGCACTTGCGCATAATGCTATAATTGATGATATTATCGTTATAAAAAATCGTTTCATAGATGCAAAGGTACGAAAATCGAATGAAAATCGTCACAGAGTTGGCTTATTTTTTATATATTTTATATTATTCTTCGATTTCTGAGAGCGAGCGGTAGAAGTTATTGCAGAAATTGCTGATTGTTTCTATGGGCGCATATTCCAGATACCGCATACTGCGGCGCAGGTTTTTGCGCATCGTGCCACCGGTGGTGCGAACGAATCCAGCCTGAGTCTGCTCGAATAGAATTTCCTGCTGATCGAGACTGTTATAATAAAGCGAGCGGAGGGTCAGCTTGTAGGCACCACGTTCTATACGGCGCACGAAAGGTATCTCATCCTGTTCAAATTCGAAGAAAAGGATAAGTACACTGCCCTGCAACTGCGCCATACGCTGGATGCGGAGCTTGCGCAGCCATTTTTCCAGTTTTACGAAATCTACCTTGTCGCCCTTGGTGCGCAGGTAGTTTCCCATCTCGATGATGCCGCCAAGATTAACGCCATTAGCTAATATTCCATTGATATTGGATACGATGATGCGAAGTAAGTGGATGGTCTCAATAGAGGTGTCGATGGCATGACGCTCGTTTTCCTGTATGCTGGCTAAACGTCGGTTCAGGAAACCATTGTTCATGCGTACTTCACCCGCAGGCACATCGCTGAGGTTCTTCATCATCTGGGCTATCTTCTTCTGTTTGAAGGTAGTCATCGGTTCCATCTCCTCCTTCGTATGGAAGTGGTCGGAACGCAGCTTGACAAAAAGGTTTCTCTGTAAAAAATCCATCGTGTATTCATTTAAAAGTTAAACAACTGATAATAAGCTACTTCCATTCTAGCTATATCGCTTCGGGTAACGAAATAGTATCGAAAACAGCGCAGCTATACCGATAGCCAGAGGATAATAGAGGTATGGAAGGATATCCATCGGACTCAGATTGGCAAGACCTGCTGCCAGAAGCATCTGTACTCCGTATGGTATCAAGCCCTGAACCGTACAAGAGAAAGTATCGAGAATACTGGCAGCCTTGCGGTTATCTACTCCAAACTTATCACCGATTTTCTTGGCTATGTTGCCTACCGTGAGGATGGCAACCGTATTGTTGGCTGTACATACATTGACCATGGAAACCAGTGCTGCAATGGAAAGTTCGGCTCCTCGCTTGTTACTGATGTGTGCCGTCATCTTGTCGATGATATAATTGATACCGCCATTCTCACGGATAATTTCGAGCATACCGCCCGCCATCATTGCGATGATGACCAGTTCGCCCATACCGATGATTCCGTTACCCATGGCTGAGAACCAGCCGAAGAGATCGTAACCTCCGGTAGCACCCAGAAGCTGACAGCTTACACCAATCACACCACAGAGCAATGTTCCCATCGTAAGAACCGCCATCACATTCATACCTGCCACAGCTGTGACAAGTACTACCAGATAAGGGAGCACCTTGACATATTCAACTTCCGGAATATCAGTAGGTGCCTGCAGACCGATACCCATCACGGCATAGATAGCCAGTACAATGACGGCGGCAGGTACTACGATGAGAGAGTTGACACGGAACTTATCGCTCATCTTGCAATTCTGAGTCTGGGTAGCTACTACCGTGGTATCAGAGATAAAGGAGAGATTATCTCCAAAATAAGCTCCACCCACGATGATAGCTGTCATCATACCTATATTAACGTCCATGGAGTGGGCGAGACCCGCAGCTATCGGAACAAGTGCCACAACGGTACCTACACTTGTTCCGATGGATACGGAGATAAAGCAGGCAGCCAGAAACAGTCCCGGCAGAATCATACTGGCCGGAAGAATGCTGAGTGCAAGATTGACAGTTGCATCGACAGCTCCCATCGCCTTAGCCGAAGCTGCGAAGGAACCTGCCAATACATATATCCACAGCATGAGCATCAGATTGTTGGCACCGGCACCCTTGCTATAGGTATCTACACGACTCTTGATGGGCATACCACCAGAAATCGCAATGGCATAGATACTGGAGATCATAAATGCCACGGTGAGCGACAAATTGGTATCCTTATGACTGGCATCTACCGAATAGACGGTGAATGCCACGATGAGGACAATCAACAAAAACAATGGCGACAACGCCAACAATCCTTTCTTATTACTCATGTTTCTTTTTAAGTTATTACAATGTTACTCCATTCTTGAAAATGGAAATCTCACGATAGCCGTTGTACTCGTTGCGAGCTTCCTCGCCACTGGCAACTGCTATGATCTTATCGATGAACTTGTTTACCAACTCCTTCATATCGGTGCCTTCAACCAGTTCTCCGGCATTGAAGTCAATCCAATTTGGCTTGTTCTGGGCAAGCTTGCTATTGGTTGAAATCTTCATAGTCGGAACGAATGTTCCGAATGGGGTACCACGACCCGTTGTGAAGAGTACAAGCTGACAGCCTGCAGAAGCCAATGCTGTAGCTGCCACGAGATCATTACCAGGAGCAGACAAGAGGTTCAGACCTGTTGTCTCCAAACGGTCACCATACTGCAGCACGCCACTGACAGGAGCACGACCGCACTTCTGGGTACAACCCAGTGCCTTATCTTCCAGAGTAGAGATACCGCCAGCCTTGTTGCCTGGAGAAGGATTCTCGCCAACAGGCTCACCATGACTGAGGAAGTACTCCTTGAAATCATTGATGAGATGAACGGTCTTATTGAAGAGTTCCTCATTCTCACAACGGTTCATCAGAATAGTCTCAGCACCAAACATCTCTGGCACCTCGGTAAGGATGCTGGTTCCGCCCTGAGCAACCAACCAATCAGAGAATTCACCAACGAGTGGGTTAGCTGTGATACCGCTGAAGCCATCAGAACCACCACACTTCAAACCTACGCGAAGCTTGCTTACCGGTACCTCCTCACGCTTATCCTCCTTAGCCTTGGCATAAAGATCACGGAGAATCTTCATTCCCTCTTCAATCTCATCACCCTCAACCTTCTGGGTTACCAGGAGCTTGATGCGATCCTGATCGTAATCGCCCAACATCTTCATGAAGTCGTCAGGCTGATTGTTCTCACAACCCAATGAGAGAACGAGAACAGCACCAGCGTTCGGATGCAGACAGATATCACGGAGAACCTTGCGGGTGTTCTCGTGGTCACCGGAAAGCTGAGAGCAACCAAAATTATGGTGCCAAGCGTGGATGGCATCAATGCCCTCACAGCCAGTCTCCTTCTTCAGGAGCTCTACGAGTTTCTCGGCAACACCATTCACGCAACCTACGGTTGGCACTACCCACACCTCGTTTCTTACACCTACTTCGCCATTCTTGCGTACATAGCCCTGGAAGGTACGTGATTCCTTGGCAATGTTCAACTGCTCATCTACCGGATGATAGGTATATTCCAGCGTACCGGCAAGGTTGGTCTTGAGATTGTTCTCATTCACCCATTCACCCTGCTTCAGATTCTGCTTGGCATGACCGATAGGGTAGCCATACTTGATGATGTTCTGTCCCTCGGCAGCATCATCGATGAGCACCTTATGACCAGCTGGAGTATCCTGCAAGAGAGTGATACTCTTGCCATCCACCTCGATAACCTCGCCCTTCTGCATAGGACGCAAACAAACCACTACCGAGTCGGCAGGGTTAATCTTGATAAAGCTTGATAGTTTCATTCTGTAGTTTTGTTTTTGTTTATTTATCATTTATAATTCTATTCTTGTCTCTTCATTTCCGCCTTAGATCTGCGTCCTGCGGTAGAAATCGATATTCTCCTTCATCAGCAGCTCAATAGGCATGTAATTCACCGGATTCACCTTCTTCTTGAGAACGATGGCACGGAAGAGGGTATCCACGCAATAGTAGCCCTGCATATAGGCATGCTGTGCGATGAGGAACGAGATGCTGCCTTCGCGCAGACATTTCGCATTCTTGCCCACCATATCATAACCCATGATCTGTACATCACGGCGATTGGACTTCAGCAGATAATCTCCCACGAGATGTGCCTTCGATGTCATTGTTATACAATGATGGGTAGCAGGATGCTCATCAAAGTACTGAGCCATCATCTTCTGGTACTCGTTGCGGGTTCCATTGAGCGGAAGATCAAGCACATTGATGACAATCTGTGGGAAATGATCGTGCATATAATGACGGAATCCCACCTCACGGTTATCCTGCTGCTTGCTGACCACATGGCCATCCTTGGTCTGTCTCATCAGCATCACCTCTTTCTCATTGCCCGCAAGCATCATCAGCATCTTGGCTGCAAAATAGCCAGAGCAGAACGAATCCTGTCCATAGAAGGAGAGAGGGCGCAAGTCTGGCATATAAGAATCGAGCAGGATAAATGGAATACCCTTCTGATGCAACTGGTCTGTAAAACCACGTGTCACTTCCAGAGATGATGGTACTATGATAACTCCCTCCGGTTTGGCATCAACAATCTCTTGTGAAACAGCCTTGAAAGAATCCTCAATAGAACGCTCGTAGAATCGAATCTCAACATCAATATGGAAATCCCGGCGCTGGTCTTCGCACTTCCTTGCACCTTCTTCTATCTCTTCCCAATAGGCTTCCGACTCATGCTTCGGTATCAGAAGATAAAAAGTATAAGCCTTGTTGTATGCCAATGCACTGGCATACATATTAGGTTGATAATTCATTTCCTTGAGCGCTTGTTCCACCTTCTCACGAGCCGGCTTCGACACGTTCGGGCGGTCGTGGAGCACACGGTCCACTGTTCCTACAGATACGCCTGCTCTTTCGGCGATATCCTTGATTCTGATTCTTTCGGCCATTGTTTTTAAGTTTATGGTTTGAGCACATCGCACGTACATTATTATATAATAACTGTGCGCACAAACTGTGCTTTTTACTATGTTTTGTTGAACTGCTGGTTTGTGTGCGGTCACACCGTCAGCATTCGGGCGCAAATATACAACATTTTTTTGAATTGTGCGAATGCACAGCTCTTTTTTTGCACAAAAAACGAAAAAAAAGGAGAAAAAAGGGAAAAAGTGAGAAAAATACGAAAAAATAGGGCGATAAATGAAAAAAACTGCGATTAAATTTTGGTATTCGAGAAATTATAGCTATTTTTGCCAACGGTTACGGACAACTACAATAAAAAATTGTCTATTAGTAAACAAACAATAAAAACAAAGAAATTAAAACTATCAAACAATGGCAAAGATTGTAACATTAGGCGAGATTATGCTTCGTTTGTCACCAGAAGGCAACGATCGTTTCATCCAGAGTGAGTCACTTCGCATCATCCCTGGTGGTGGTGAGGCTAACGTTGCTGTTAGCCTTGCTAACTATGGTCACGATGCATATTTCGTATCAAAGTTGCCAAAGCACGAGATTGGCCAGATTGCAGTAAATGGTCTTCGTCGTTATGGCGTCAATACTGAGTTTATCGCCCGCGGTGGTGATAGAGTAGGTCTCTACTATGCAGAGACAGGTGCTTCTATGCGCCCATCTAAGGTTATCTACGACCGTGCTCACAGCGCTATCGCAGAGGCTGATCCTTCGGATTTCGACTTTGACAAGATTATGGAGGGTGCTCAGTGGTTCCACTGGAGCGGAATTACTCCTGCTATCAGCGACAAGGCTGCAGAATTGACCAAGTTGGCTTGTGAGGCAGCTAAGCGTCATGGCGTAACAGTATCTGTTGACCTCAACTTCCGCAAGAAGCTCTGGACATCAGAGAAGGCTATCTCTGTGATGCGCCCATTGATGCAGTATGTTGATGTTTGCATCGGTAACGAGGAAGATGCTCAGCTTTGCCTGGGCTTCAAGCCTGATGCTGACGTAGAAGGCGGAAAGACTGATGCTGAGGGTTACTATGGCATCTTCAAGAGTATGATGGAAGAGTTCGGCTTCAAGTATGTCGTTTCTACGCTCCGTGAGTCTTTTTCTGCTTCTCATAATGGCTGGAAGGCTCTTATCTATGATGGTAAGGAGTTCTATCAGAGCAAACACTACGACATCAACCCTATCATCGACCGCGTGGGTGGTGGTGACTCTTTCTCTGGTGGTTTGATCCACGGTCTCTTGACTAAGGAGACTCAGGGCGAGGCACTTGAGTTCGCTGTTGCTGCTTCTGCTTTGAAGCATACGATTCCTGGCGACTTCAACTTGGTTTCTGTTGAAGAGGTTGAGAGCCTTGCTGGCGGTAACGCTAATGGTCGTGTACAGCGATAACATTTAACATTAAAACAAGAAGATGGCAAAGTTTAGCAAAATGCAGGTCATGGCAGCTATGAAAGAGACTGGTATGGTTCCTGTATTCTTCAATAAAGATATCGAAATCTGCAAGAATGTGATCAAGGCATGCTACGAGGGTGGCGTTCGCGTATTTGAATTCACCAACCGTGGCGATTTCGCTCACGAGATTTTCGGTGAGTTGGTAAAATGGGCTGATAAGGAGTGCCCTGAAATGATCTTGGGTGCTGGTACTGTGGTTGACGCTGGTACAGCTTCCTTGTATCTCCAGTTGGGTGCAAACTTCATCGTTGGTCCTAACTTCAACCCTGACATTGCTCCTGTATGTAACCGTCGTTTGGTGCCTTATTCACCAGGTTGTGGTTCTGTAACAGAGATCAACAATGCTCAGGCAGCAGGTTGCGATGTAACCAAGGTATTCCCTGCAGGTAATGTAGGTGGTCCTTCATTCGTTAAGAATGTAATGGCACCATTGCGTTGGAGCAACATCATGGTAACAGGTGCAGTAGAGCCAACAGAGGAGAACCTTACTCCTTGGTTCAAGGCGGGTGTTTTCTGTGTAGGTATGGGTTCTAAGCTCTTCCCTAAGGAGACTGTTGCTGCTGCAGATTGGGCTGCCATCACAGCCAAGTGCCAGGAAGCTTTGGGCTACATTGCTAAGGCACGTGCATAATCAGGATGCATAAAAAATTTCATCATATTTATGACATCGCCATCATCTGTATGATGGTGGCGATGTTTGTTTTTTCAGCTTGTTCGCCATCGCATAAGGGCGAAGTAGATGAGCTGAATTATCTTTCTTATGCGCTTCACTATCGTAACCTTGATTCCACTAAAGTATTGGCAGAGAAGGCTTTGGCTCTTTCTGAAGACTACCCTGCCGGATATGCAGAGGCTTGTAACAACCTGGCTTTTGTGGCTATTGCCAAGATGGATTACCATACTGCCAAGCGATGGCTTGACAAGGTAAACGAACGCAGTGACAACCAGATAGAACTCCTTATTGCCGACGTTCAGAATATGCGACTCTGTCAGCGTGAGGCCCGCAATAAGGATTTTTATAGTTTCAGGGAAAAAGCCATCCGTAAACTACGAAGAATCGGTGAGGAAATAGATAACCTTCCTCTTCGGGAGCGTCAGCGCGCCATTTATGCGAAGAGTGAGTTTGATATCGTTGCTGCCACCTATTTTTATTATGTACAGCTAGATAAGCCGATGCTCAATGCGCTGGCAGATCTTGACCCGGATGAACTGGAACAGGATACGGCACAGTATCTCAACTATCTTTATAATATGGGAGCTGGTGGTGCCATCACTCATGGCACCCCACAGGAAATCTGTCAGGCGGAATTTGATATGCTCATTCGCCTCTACTTTATGGCAAGTGGCAGCAATCCTTATCCATACTGGCAGGCAAACGCACTGCAATCTATCAGCGAACATATTCAGGATCCGGAACAGCGCGATTTCCTGGTAAAGAACAATCTGCCGGCTTTCCAGTATCTCAATGTTGAACAGATGCCTTTGGAACTTCTGGCAGGTAACTTTGCGCAACGCGCACTCAATATCTTTTCTGAATATGGAGACGTTTACCAGACGGCAGGAGCATACCGCACACTGGCAGAATGCTACTGGCAGATCAAGGATTATAAATCGGCAGGCGATTGTCTGAACAGGGCACTCAACCAGAACAGAGCTATCCAGCAGGCACCCGACCTGGTGGCATCTATCCGGGAAAGGCTCAGCCTGGTTTATTCCGCCATCGATGACAAGCCGGAAAGCGATTACAACCGCAATATTTACCTCGACTTGCAGGAGCAGAGCCGACAGGATAGGCAGCTGGAAGCGCGTGCCACTCAGTTGGACAACAATGCCGTCCAGCTGAACACGATGATTGCTGCAGTAATCTTTATGATAGTCCTGGTTGTGGTCTTGCTCTATGTATTCGACAGAATGAAGCGCCGTAATACCAAGGAAAGTTCTGTAGAATCCCTACTGATACCTTTACATGAATGGGAAGAACAGAACATGCAGCATATCAATGCGTTATCAGAAAAGCATGAAGAATTGGAAGAAGCCAAGAATATGGTTCAGCTTCATATATCAGACAACAGACGCCGCAACCTGGAACAGCGTGCCAAGCTTTCTCTGGTCAATAGCATCACTCCATTTATCGACCGCATGATTCATGAGGTAGATAGACTGATGAAGAGCAATGATACGGAAGAAGTAAGACAGGAGCGATATACTTATATCTCAGAGTTGACTGATAAAATCAATCAATATAATTCCATTCTCACCGATTGGATACAGATGCGCCAGGGAGCCATCAATCTCCGCATAGAGAGTTTCCCGCTCCAGCCACTTTTCGATATTGTAGCCAAAGGAAAAATGAGTTTTCAAATGCGTGGGGTCAAACTGACCGTACAACCTACGGATGCCACGGTAAAGGCAGACCGTACGCTGACCTTATTCATGATCAACACCATCGCCGACAACGCCAGGAAGTTTACACCTGCAGGAGGTGAGGTTGTGGTAAGTGCCAAGAGCCATCAGGCATTTGTGGAAATATCTGTAGAAGATACGGGAAAAGGTATGGATGAAGAAACACTGGAACATATCTTCGACCGCACCTATACCGGCGGACATGGATTCGGTTTGCTCAACTGTAAGGGCATCATCGATAAGTACAAGAAAATCAGTTCGCTTTTCTCTCCTTGCAACATACAGGCAGAGAGTGAGCCGGGAAAGGGTAGTAAGTTCACTTTCCGACTGCCTTGCGGTATTCGGAAAATGCAAATGATACTGATGCTTGCCTTGATGCTGATTGGTTGTAATATCCCATCTGCCGTACAGGGAAGAATCCGGAATAAGGTCTCTATACACAGAACTGACAAGCACAGAACTAACAGGCACGGAGACAATAAGCAGACATCGCGATTGCTGCAAAAAGCAGCATCCTATGCCGACAGTGCCTATTTCAGTAATATCAATGGTACCTACGAGCGGACCCTGGCTATGGCAGATTCGGCTCGCAGCTATCTCAACCGATACTATTTGACATTGAATCCTGATGGGAAATATCTGATGGTGGCACATCCCATGAAAGGAACCGCTGCCGAAATCCAATGGCTGCACGACAGTTTGCCAACCAACTACGAGGTCATACTCGATATCCGCAATGAGAGTGCCGTGGCAGCGCTGGCGCTTCACAAATGGGAGCTATACGATAGTAACAACAAGGTATATACCCAGCTCTTCCGTGAACGGAGTGCGGATAATTCGCTCGATAACTACGTAAGAACCATGCAGACTTCAGAAAACTCGAAGGCGGTAGCCATCGTCTTGCTGATTATCCTGCTGTTACAATTGCCACTGGCATATTATCTGCTATACTATCGCCACATCCTCCGTTATCGCTATGCCGTAGAAAAGATCAATGGCATTAACAAGGTGTTGCTCAGTGGTGATTCCAACACGGATAAGCTGAAACAGATTACCGGAATCTGGACTCCATCCGGCAGCAATAACATACGTAACGCTCAGCTTTTCCCTCAGCTCAATGAGGTGGTGGAACGTATCTCGCAGGCACTGAAGCAAAGCATTGATATGCAGCAGAATGAGGCTACGAATATAGAAATGGCTGAAGACGAACTGCATCGTGCAGAGTATGAAAACGGAAAGTTGCACATTGCCAATTCCGTACTCGATAACTGTCTCTCTACGCTCAAGCACGAAACGATGTATTACCCATCGCGAATCAGACAGCTTATCGACAGCACACCGGAGGATGTTACTTCCCTGCAGGAGTTGGTGGATTACTACAAGGCAATATACACGATGCTCAGCGCACAGGCAATGGAGCAGGTGGAAGGAACCGTGAAATGCGACGCAGACTTGCTGGCATATCTCAGGAAGCTTATCACAGGCGGAGTGAAGAACTTCACTTATCAGGAAGCAACCTCATCATCCGCCTATGTTACCTGCCAGTATATCCTTCACGATATTCCATTTGACGCAACCCGGCATCCACATCTCTTCACACCGCTCACCAGCGATATGAAATATCTGGTGGCACGCCAGATTGTAAGAGAAATAGGGGAGGCAACCAACCTGCGTGGCTGCGGCATTCTTGCCAAGCCGTCATCTGATGGCAAACTCATGATAGAAATCGTTTTACCTGAAAAAATAATAAAGACAAAGATATGAATAAATTTAAGGTTATTATAGTAGAAGATGTGCCTCTGGAATTGAAAGGCACAGAAGGAATCTTCAAGAACGACATACCCGAAGCTGAAATCATCGGCACAGCGGATAGTGAAATCGCTTATTGGAAACTCATCAAACAGCAAAAGCCAGACCTTGTTCTGCTTGATCTTGGCTTGGGTGGCTCCACCACTGTTGGAGTAGAAATTTGCCGTAGTACAAAGGAACAGTATCCTGATGTGAAGGTTCTGATCTTTACCGGTGAGATTCTCAACGAGAAGTTATGGGTGGATGTGCTCGATGCAGGATGTGAAGGCATCATCCTCAAGAGCGGAGAATTGCTTACCCGTGGTGACGTGGCTTCCTGCATGAGTGGAAAGAAACTGGTTTTCAACCAGCCGATTCTCCAGAAAATCGTTGATAGATTCAAGCAGAGCGTAGGAAGCCAACTGATGCATCAGGAGGCGATGATCAATTACGAGATTGATGAGTATGACGAACGATTCCTCCGCCATCTCGCCCTGGGTTATACCAAGGAGCAGATCACGAACCTGCGAGGTATGCCATTCGGAGTGAAGAGTCTGGAAAAACGGCAGAATGAACTCGTACAGAAGCTCTTCCCTGATGGTAATAACGGAATGAGCGTGAATGCGACCCGACTCGTGGTACGTGCCTGCGAGTTGCGCATCATCGATATTGATAATTTGCAGGCTGATGAAGAATAGTCATACATTCAGCAGGGTATCCGGTCATACATTCAGCAGGATATGTGGCTATGCCATGTTCCTGCTGATACTGGCACAGATTTTACTGGTGCTGGCTTCATGGCTCATCACTGCCGCTATGCCCGATGTCTTTCCCCGGTCATTGCTCAGCCCGGAAGGTATCCGATGGTTCTTCGGCACTTTCACAGCCAACCTGCAGTCACCTTGGCTGGTATGGCTGTTGCTGATCAGCATTGCCTGGGGAACGCTACGGGCTAGTGGCTTGTTAAACTACGATCATAAGGTTTACCGACAGCGCAATGCCTTGAGGTTGGTTTGTCTGGAATTCGTTCTGTTTATCGGTGTGATGCTGTTGCTCACGCTCATTCCTCATGCCATCCTGCTCAATGTAATGGGAGGATATGCCTCCAGCAGTTTTTCCAGAAGCATCTTGCCCTATATCTGTTTTATGGTCATTGTCATGGCACAGTCTTTCGGCGTAGTCAGCCAAAGACTGAACAGTATTGAGGCAATGGGAGAGGCAATGGCGGATGGAGTTCGCCTGTCTGCTCCTCTCTTTATCATCTATATATTTGTCATTCAATTATATAGTTCTGTAGATTATCTCTTTGGATGATCTTTCAAAGAATGTCTATATTCATCACAGAAAGAATATCTATATTCATCACACAGAAAAAGCAAAGGGGCATCCCAATCACTTGGAATGTCCCTTCTTTGGTATATATTTGGTTTGATAAATTGGTCTAACTTATCTTCTGCCACCGAATGAACTGCCGCTATTATTGCTCTTGCTACGGGAAGATCCACCTCCAAAGGAACTTCGGACACCATTGCTGCCTCCGCCAAAGGAACGGCTTCCACTGTTGAATGAACGGCTGTTATTCAGCGAATTGCCGCCACGGCTTCCACCGAAAGATCCCTTGCTTGGAGTGTTGGAACGTGGAGTGAAACCATTATTAAGCGAACGGCTGTTGTTGGTAAAGCCACCGGCACGAACACCGCTTCCAAAGGTACCATTATTTTGGCGACTGTTGCCAAAACTATGGTTATTGCTTGGACGATTCGTTCTATCGTTATTTGGACGGTTATTGAAAGAACCTCCATTTATTTCCTGTCGGTTTACGTTTCCAAAAGAATGATCACGTGTAACCGTAGTTCTTGTGCTACTCTGGCGATTGAGATTGCCGAAGGTCTTGCCACGACCGTAATCGCCACGGTTGAATCCATCGCGCATACCGAATCTTGGTTCCTGACCTCGAACACCTATAGGGCGCGGACCGCCGAACTCACGTCCGTGATACCAGCTTCTGCCACCATTCATTCTCCAGCTGTGTCCACCACGATATACTGCATAGAAATGAGGTCTTCCGAAGAAGAAGTAATCTCTGCGTGGGTAGCGTGCATAGATGCCGAAGTGGAAGTAACCACCATCCCAGTAAAGAGGACGGTAGAAATAGCTTGCGGCACAGAATGAGCGATACTGCCAATCCAGAAGGATATAGCTCAAGTCGAGATTACGCTGACGCCAATAGATGCCGTAGAGATCGTCGTAAGTATCCACGCCCATCAGATAGTCGAGGTTCACCTCATAGGCTGCCTCATACTGATCATCTGTCAGATTCAGCTCGTAAGCCATCTTGTCTGTCAGGAACAGAGCCTGCTGGCGAGCCTGTTCATAACTCATTGCTGATGCAGAAGTGAATGTCATCATGAACATTGCTACTAGTGCTATGATAAACTTCTTCATAATCTTATCTTATTAAATATGTTAAACTTCCATTTGCCAGGAAATCATCAGATTCCAGAATCATCGTCAATTCAGTCATCTTTCTGATTCCTGCTGCAAAGATAAGGCGATTTTTGGAGGTATAGTAAGGATTTTCCCTAAACCCATAGAGGAAATTCCCTAAACGATGCCTTTTTTCGAAAAAAAAATAGTAATTTTGCAGTCGAAAAGAACATTTTGAGAAATAAAAATAGATTACTTATAGTGATTTAAATAAATAAAATGATAGATTCAATACAGAATATTTTAGTTCAGGTTAGCGATTTTCTTTGGTCGTATATCATCATCACCATCTTGATATGCTGTGCCGTGTTTTTCACTTGGCGTACTCGTTTCGTGCAGTTTCGTCTCATCCGCGAGATGGTCAGGCTCCTGCTTCATCCCGATAAGGTTCAACCAGAGGAGATTGGCCAGGAAGAACTGTCAATGGATGTAAAGGTGAATGGTGAGATGAAGCACATCTCTTCCTTCCAGGCTTTCGTGGTGGCATTGGCCAGTAGAATTGGTACTGGTAATCTTGCTGGAGTGGCTACAGCCATCAGCATCGGCGGTCCGGGAGCTGTCTTCTGGATGTGGATGCTCGCTTTGCTGGGTTCAGCATCGGCCTTCATCGAATCAACGCTTGCCCAACTCTATAAGCGAAAAGGTAAGACTTCCTTCTATGGAGGACCAGCCTACTATATGAAATATGGATTGGGGAAGGGCTGGATGGGTATCCTTTTTGCCGTTCTCATGATCATCACCTTTGGTTTTGCCTACAATTCCGTTCAGAGCAACACCATCTGTCTGGCATGGCAGAAAGCTTTTGGTATTGAGCCTGCCACAATGGGCATCATACTCACGGCGCTTACATTGCTCATCATATTTGGTGGTATTCAGAGAGTTGCAAAGTTCTCTTCTATGGTAGTTCCTGTCATGGCGGTTGTCTATCTCCTGATAGCCGTTGGCGTGGTGATTTGGAATATTACCAGTTTGCCTAAGGTATTGCTGACTATTGTTGAGAATGCCTTCGGATTCAATCAGGCTGCAGGTGGAGTACTGGGTGTCACCGTGATTCAGGGCATCAAGCGAGGCTTGTTCAGCAATGAGGCCGGCGAGGGTAGTGCTCCTAATGCTGCTGCGGTGGCTACGGTGAGCCATCCGGCAAAACAGGGATTGATTCAGGCGCTGGGTGTCTTCACGGATACCTTGGTTGTATGTTCCTGCACAGCATTCATCATCCTTATGAGCGAGGTAGATGTCACTGCATCCAATGGCATCCAACTGACTCAGGATGCCTTGACCCACGAAATCGGTAGCATAGGAAATCCTTTTGTAGCAGTCATGATATGGCTCTTTGCCTTTAGCAGTATCATCGGCAATTATTATTATGGTGAGACCAACGTGAGATATATCAAGGATTCAAGACTGGGCGTATTTATCTACCGCCTTGCTGTGGCAGCGATGGTGATGATAGGAGCCATCGTGTCGCTGGATTTTGCCTGGAGCTTTGCTGACATCACCATGGCACTTCTTACCCTTTGTAATCTTGCAGCCATCGTTTTACTTTCTCGCCAGGCAGTCTTCCTGTTGCAGGATTACCGCCAACAGAAGAAGGAAGGCAAGAATCCTGTATTCAAAAAGGAAAAGATGCCAGAGATTGCAGATAAACTGGAGGCATGGTAATATCCATGCCATCCAGTATATCATTTAGTTTTTAATACCCCTATTTATCATAACGTCCCTTAAAAGGAAAATAGAAGAGGCTCTCTTGATACTTGGCAAGAGAGCCTGACTAGTCTTATTTCAATACAAACACCTTTGTTTCGTGAGCTTTCACAGTTCCTTTCCATCTGTTTGCCTTCTTGGCAATGTCGCGATGCTGCCATACATCTCTTACCAGATACTTGCCGTTTAAGCCCAACTGCTTGAAATCTGCCTGAATAGAGATATCTTTATCACCAGAGTTAAGAATGGCAACGGCATGAGAACCATTTGCCAAAGGACGAACATAAATCTGATGATCAGCCTGGTTCACCTTGCGCTCAGCAGCCTTGCCCAACGGATCCTGATCTATGGCGATGATTTCCTTGTTCAGGAGAATGCGCTTATCCTCAGCAGAAAGCTTTCTGAGATCGTTGCTCAATGCCAGTACTGATGACATCATACACCACATACTCATCTGAGTCTGATACTCAGTATAGCTGCAGCCAACTCCACCCAGATCACTGGATGGTCCGCCCTTGCCATTCAATCCCACAACCAGCATATCCATATCTGGCCACTGTCCGTGGCGAACATCCTTGGCGAGCGGTGCAGTGATATTCACGATATCGAGAATACCCATACCGCCTTGCTTCACGATATCTTTCCACATATCTCTTACATCATAGCTGGTTCTCCAGAGCGAACCGCCTACCTGCTCGCACCATTCATCGCCGTTGCGCTGTCCCCATTCGCAGATACCGAGAACGATGTTTCTACCCGACTTGCTCAAAGCCTGAGCCATCGCATGATAGCGTTTACGGGCTGTAGCACTGTCCTCCGGAGCATTGCAGTAATCATATTTCAGATAGTCGATACCCCATGAAGCAAAGGTGCGGGCATCCTGCTCTTCGAAACCATAACTGGCTGTCCATCCACCGCAGGTGAGCTGGGCTGCATCAGAATAGATGCCCAACTTCAATCCCTTGGAGTGAACATAGTCGGCAAGCGCCTTGATACCATTCGGGAACTTCTTAGGGTCTGGAATGATGTTATTATGGCGGTCACGACCTCCCTGCCACAAGTCATCTATAAAGATGTATTCATAACCGGCATCGCGGAAACCGTGTTCTACCATGGCATCGGCAGTTTCCTTGATCAGCTGTTCACTGATGTCACCTTTAAAGAGGTTCCAAGTCATCCATCCCATAGGAGGAGTTTTTGCTAATTGGTTGCGCTCCAGCAGCGTTTCGCTTTTCTGGGCAAAAGAAGATGTTGCCAATAAGGCAGCAAAAGCAATAGATAAGATTTTCTTCATTGAATTTTAATTATATGGTTTATACTAGTATGCAAAGGTACATCTTTTTTCTAAAAAAACGTTAGTTCTTAAACATATTTAATACTTTGTTCCCCTTACATTCGCCATTATTTCATACCTTTGCAAAAAAATAACAAAAAGAAGAAGATATGAAAAAGAAAGATGGTATGACAGGATGGCTCATGAAATGCAGTAGCAGCTGTCTGATATTCATGGGATGCAGTCTGATGATTACGGGATTCTGCCTGCTGTTGACAGGATGTACGGAAAAAGCCAGGAAGATGGAAAAGAAGAATATCAAGGTGGAAACAATCTCTGTAGGAAATACAAACCTGGGGGGAACGAAAGACTATGTGGGTACCATCGAGGAAAAGATGGGGTCAACACTCAGTTTCGAAATCGCCGGAAATATCACTTCCATCCGTGTAGATGAGGGTGACAGAGTCAGCAAGGGCCAGTTGCTTGCCACCATTAACCCTACTACCGTGAAGGAGGCTCACCGGGCTACTCTCACCACCCTGAAGCAGGCAGAGGATGCCTACAGGAGATTCCTGCCCCTTCATCAGTCGGGAACCATCTCGGATATGAAATGGGTGGAGATAGAAAGTAAACTGGAACAGGCGAAGGCAGCCGAAAGCATCGCCCGTCAGCAACTCTCCCACTCCACACTCACCGCTCCGTTTTCTGGCGTCATCGCTGCCAAGAATGTGGATATGGGAACCTACGTGCTTCCTGGTCAGCCCGTGCTGAAACTCGCCAATGTGGCTCAGGTCAACGCCAAGGTTTCCGTACCCGAAGCAGAAATCTCGCATCTCCACGTAGGCGACAAGGTAAAGCTGACGGTTGCCGCTCTTTCCGGAGCCGTTTTCTATGGAACCATCTCAGAAAAAGGCATCGACGCCAACCCTATCTCGCATACCTACGACATCAAGGTGGGTATCACCAATCCGCAGGGTCGTCTGCTCCCGGGTATGGTCTGCAATGCCCAGATTCAGGGCAGCGCAGCAGCACCGGCTCATATCATCGTTCCGCCGCAAAGCGTTGAACTGGATGTAGATAACTCCCGATTCGTTTGGACCGTAGTAAACGGCAAGGCGCACCAGCAACCTGTAACCATAGGCGATTTCGAGGGAGATGGCATCATCATTCTCTCGGGACTTCATACTGGCGACCAGGTCATCATCAATGGTCAGCAGAAGGTATCAGAAGGTATGATGGTTGATACCGGAAAGAGTAACAACCGATAAAATGTGGAGGGAAAAGATATGAATCAAGACACAAATCAAGAGATAAACAAGCCGAGGATTCCGCAGAAGGACACCGCTCTTCACGACCATATCAAGGCTCGCATTACGAGAAAACCCAACCGCATCATCAAGCGTTCGTTCATCGAATCGGCGATGTGCAACCATAATATCGTGATGCTCCTCATGGGTATGCTCGTTTTCGTGGGCATTCTGGGCATCTGCATCATGCCTAAGCAGGAAATGCCGCAATTCACCATCCGCCAGGGTGCCTGCGTTGCCGTATATCCCGGTACCACATCCGATGAGGTGGAAGAACGGGTAGCGAAACCGCTGGAGAATTTCATCTTCGGATACAAGGAGGTCAACAAGAAGAAGACCTACACCCAGAGCAAGGACGGCATGCTGATCGTATTTCTGGAACTCAACGATGATGTAGAAGACAGGGATGCCTTCTGGAGCAAGTTCAAGCACGGACTGCAGGCCTTCAAGGCATCACTCCCATCAGGCGTTCTCGCCCTGCAGGCAGTGGACGACATCGCCGATACCTCTGCCCTGCTCATCACGATGGAAAGCAAGCAGAAAACCTATCGGGAACTGAACACCTACATCGACCGGCTGAAGGACCGCCTGCGCCGCATCGATGCCATCTCCAACCTCCGCACCTACGGACTGGAGAACGAGCAGATCAGTATCTATCTGGACCAGAACAAGTTGGCTAAATACGGCATCGGTTCCTACAAGGTGCTCAACCAGCTCGCCCTACAGGGCTTCACCACCATGAGTGGAAACCTGGAGCTGGGCAACCTCAACCTGCCCATCCACATCACCGACTCCTACAACAACGAGCGCGATGTGGCAGAACAGATCGTCTATTCCGACCCCAAGGGCAACATCGTGCGGCTGAAGGATATTGCCCAAATCAGGAGAGAATATCCCAAATTGAGCAAATACATCAAGAGCAACGGCAACAAATGCGTGCTCCTCTCCATCGAGATGCGACCGGGCAATGATATCGTGAAGATGGGAAAAGACGTTCACCAGGCGATGGATGAGTTTGAGCAGACCCTGCCCGATGATGTGCATATCAATACCATCACCGACCAGAGCAAGGTGGTGAGCGAATCAGTGCTCAACTTCCTTCGCGAACTGCTCGTCTCGGTCATCTCCGTCATCATCGTGGTCATCCTGCTTATGCCACGCCGCGTGGCAGAGGTATCCGCCCTCAGCATCCCGATCACCATCTTCTCTTCGGTGGGCATCTTCTATCTTTTCGGTATGGAACTGAACACCGTCACCCTGGCTGCCCTCATCGTAACCCTGGGTATGGTGGTGGATGATTCCGTTGTCATTATCGACAACTATATGGAGAAGCTGGGCCACGGCATGTCGCGCTGGCACGCAGCCATCGCTGCACCACGTGAGTTCTTCATGTCGGTACTCTCCGCCACGCTCAGCATTTCGCTCACCTTCTTCCCGTTCCTCTTCACCATGCATGGTGATATGGGCGATTTCGTCAAGTCGTTCCCTTGGGCGATGTTCATCATCCTGAGCATCTCGCTCACGGTTTCGCTGCTGCTTACACCTTATTTACAATATAGGGTGATCCATCAGGGCATCAGCAGTCAGCCTACCCCCAACGCCCGGAAGAAGCCGCTCGATTATCTGCAGATGGGTTACACCTGGCTGTTGAAGCACTGTTTCGCCAGTCCTCGCATCACCCTCATCGTGGGCGTGGTGCTGGTAAGCATCGGTGCCGTCATCTTCGTGAATCTTCCGCAGCGAATGATGCCTATTGCCGAGAGAAACCAGTTTGCCGTGGAGTTCTATCTTCCTAACGGAACCACAGCCGATAGAACTGCACAGGTGGCAGATTCGATGGCTCACATTCTGCAGCGCGACTCGCAGGTAACGGCGGTAACCACGTTTATCGGACAGGGTTCGCCCCGTTTCCATACCACCTACGCTCCGCAGATTGGCGGTCCCAACTTTGCCCAGTTCATCGTGAATACAGTAGATAACGGTGCCACCGAAGAGGTACTCGACCGATATGCCGACCGCTACTCCAACTACTTTCCGGATTGCTACATCCGCTTCAAGCAGATGGATTACAACAATGCCAGCTACCCTATCGAAGTAAGAGTGAGCGGCGACAGCATCAGCGATCTGAAGGCTGCCGCCAGGAAGATAGCTGCCTGCATGCATCAGATAGAAGGTATCAATCTGATCCGTACCAATTTCGAGGAGCCGTTGCCGGGCATCCGGGTTACGCCGGATGCTACCGAGGCCAACCGTCTGGGTGTGAACAAGACACTGCTCTCTGCCGATCTTGCCATTCATTTTGGCGATGGCATTCCGATGTCCACCCTCTGGGAAGGCGATTATCCGGTGAAGATGGTACTGAAGTCGGAGAACGACAGCGACCTTGCCAACGAATACATCCCTGTGATGGGCGGAACATCGAGTGTGCCGCTCCGTCAGCTGGCTAAGATTTCTCCCGACTGGCACGATGGCTGCATCGTCCGACGCAATGGCATACGCACCATTTCCATCGTCGGTGAACCGTTGAGAGGTTATAATGCCAACCAGTTGTCCAACAAGCTGAAAGAGAAGATATCGAAACTCCCGCTCGGTACCGATCTGGATTGGGAGATTGGCGGTATGGCTGAAAAGGATGGAGAAACCATGCCACAGGTGATATCGGGTGTGCTGATAGCGGTATTGATCATCTTCTTCATTCTGCTCTTCCATTTCAAGCGCATCAGCCTGGCTCTGGTGAATCTCTCCTCCATGTCGCTCTGCATCTTCGGTGCAGCGATAGGACTCCTGATTACCGGCTTCGATGTCAGCATCACCTGCATTCTGGGTGTCGTGAGTCTGATGGGTATTCTAGTAAGAAACGGTATCATCATGCTCGACTATGCCGAGGAACTTCGCCGCGACAAGGGACTTTCGGTAAGAGATGCCGCCTTCCAGGCAGGTGAGCGCCGTATGCGTCCTATCTTCCTCACCTCGGCTGCAGCTTCGGTAGGCGTATTGCCGATGATGATAGAGAACAACACATTGTGGTCTCCGATGGGAGCCGTCATCTTCTTCGGAACCCTCATCTCGATGGTACTCATCGCCACCATCCTTCCTGTGCTCTATTGGATTGTATTCGATAAGCACGGAAAGTATAGCTTGAGGAAAAAGACAGCCTGTGAATAAGCAGAAGATACAGTATCAAAAAGCAAGGTAAAAGGCAAATAAAGAAGAAGCAAAAAAGGCTGGCAGGAAAAATTCCTACCAGCCTTTAATTTTTAATCTTCATCGGATTTTTATTATTCATCGGATTACGCGGATGAATCGGATTTCTTTGCTGCTTTCCGGATTACGCACGGATTTTCACGGAAAGCGACCTGTTCGGTCGAGGCGATACTCCCTGAAGCAGTGACACGCTACGGCGCTAGCCCAATAGCCGTAAGGCCAAATTCCGTTTAAATTCCGTGCGTAATCCGTGGAGCAAGAATGTTCCGATAACTCGGCGTGATCCGATGAATAATAAAAATAAATAGGGTGTGTCATTATTCTTCCGCGTAATCCGATGAATAATAAAATAAAATCTGCGAGCCCCTATACCTTATCCCCATACGATGCACGGATAAGTTTATCTCTAATATCCGGATAATCCTTCTCCGGATTCCAGCCCTCAAGCCCATTAACAATTCTCACATAAATGCTGTGATGATAATCAGCCTGACCTCCTCAGACTGCAGAAATGTACCCCTTGTTCACACCAGTGGTGTGATACAAACCAGAATAAGTAATATGATACTTACTCATTACTTCAACCAAAATTTTGCCAAATTGACTCATGTCAACGTGATAATTTGATTTGATCATAATTAAAAAAACTTAAAAAATAAATGTATTTAAACTGTCAGTTCCCACTATGGGAACCGCCATTTCAATCCTTTTTCGTAACTTTGCGATATGAAACAAGTAACAATCTTCCAGAACATGACCAGCAAGACTCCTTTACCAGGAGACCTAGAAAAGCTGGTCGAATTTATGAAAACCGATGAGAAACTCAAGCTCCTCACCCAGTCTTATCGTCTTACAGGCAAGAAAACCTATAAGGCAGATGCACCCCTCTTTGCCCCAGCCTGCTACCTCGAAGGAGGCAAAGGTCAGGACAACATCCGGGAACTCACCCACCTATCTCTCGTAGATTTCGATGAGCTCTTCCCGCAGGTGCCTCCAGATATCACGGCCCTCAACGCCCTGAAGCAGAAACTCTGCGACGATCCGCATACCCTGCTCTGCTACATCACGATGAGCGGCAATGGTATCCGAGTCATCTATCCCTATGAGGGAGATGACTACCCCGCTGCCTTCGCCAAGGGCAATGACTACTATCAGCAGCTCATTGGCAAAGAAGCCGACTTCCAGTGCAAGAACGTCAATCGGCTCAGCGGACTCGCCTACGATCCCGATGCATACTACAAATCCTGTGCCAAACCCTTCACCGCCGAGGAAATTTCAAAATTTCATACTGAGGCAACGAAGAAGAATCAGCAGCTGAAGAAACAGGACCGCATCAACACCTACTACGAGCAAATCATCAAACCGAAACTCGCAGCCGACAATATTATTTACGAGCCGCACAATCACAACAAATATGTGATGCGGGCGGGCTATATGCTCGCCAGAAAGCGCTATGCCCATGCCGATGTACTGAAGTGGGCTCTCCAGAAGTTTCCTGAGTATAATGATGTGGAACAGGTCATTAAGTCGTGCTACGACAACACCCCCGGTGCCAGCAGAAAGGCATCAGGAGGAGGTGGTGGCGGCGGTGGAAATGGCGGCAGTGACAACCGCTTCGCATCGGTCGAGGAAATCAGAATTTTTCTCGATGAGCATATCCGTCTCCGATACAATCTCATCACCCAGCGATACGAGTTCCAGGAAATCCCAGAAGGCGCCTCACCTTCCGCCGCTTCCGCCGCTTCCGACAAACCGCCAAAATGGCAGATACTCCTCGACCGACATGTCAACTCGCTCTGGACCAAGATGTCGCTCACGGTGAAAGTAAACAAGTTGGATATGCGCAATATCATCGAGAGCGATTATACGCCCGTATTCAATCCCTTCGAGGATTATTTCGCCCATCTCCCGCCCTGGAAGGAGGGCGACAAGGACTACATCGCCGAACTCGCTGCCACCGTGAAAGTGAAGGATACCAACAGCTCTGTGCTGAGCTTCGAGGAATGCCTGAAAAAGTGGCTCGTGGCAATGATTGCAGGTTGGCTGGACGAAGAGGCGGTCAACAATGTCATCCTGGTCTATATCGGAAGACAGGGTGCCAACAAGACCACCTGGTTCAACCATCTCCTTCCGCCGGAGCTGAAGCAGTACTTCTACACGAAGACCAATGCCAAGCGAATGACGAAGGATGACCTCATCGCCCTCTCGCAGTATGCCCTCATCTGCTGCGAGGAGCTGGATACGATGTCGGCATCAGAGATGAACCAGCTGAAGGCTGCGGTGACGATGCAGTATATCAACGAGCGAGCTGCCTATGCCCACTATGCCGAGCAGCGCAAGCATATCAACAGTTTCTGCGGCACGGGCAACAATCCTGAGTTTCTGAACGATCCTACGGGAACCCGCCGCTGGCTGCCTTTCGAGGTAGAGAGCATCGTCTCCCCTCGCCAGCATCCCTTCAATCATCCCGGCATCTATGCCCAGGCTTATGCCCTCTACAAGAGCGGCTACCGCTACTGGTTTACGGATGAAGAGATAGAGCGGCAGAACCGGCACAACAGCAAATTCGAGACGCCACGCCTCGAACAGGAACTGGTGGATCTCTACTTCCGGAAGCCTTCGGAGGGAGAGACAGGGGAGTTTGTGTCCGTAGCCCGGGCGATGCAGATCATCGGCTGCAACATCACTCAGAAGCTGAGCAGCCAGAAGATTGGCAAGGCATTCAGCGACCTGGGATTCAAGAGGTTTCGCAATACAAGATGCCGTGGTTTCATCGCCATCATCCGTACGGCTGAAGAGATCAGAAACTATCAGATTTCCCTGGGAATCGATGCCAGCAGCAACCTTCCGTTCTGATGCCGTTTATGACACTATGACACTTATGACACTTGTTTTCTAAAACTTTCCTCACGCGGGCGGGCAGGAAAAATTTTCCAG
>USRA01000003.1 GCA_900557035.1 uncultured Prevotella sp.
AGCACCCAGAGAAGGAAGAGTACCAGAACTTCACCATCCGTGTAAGTGGTTACGCTGTTAAGTTCATCGACTTGACACGTGAGCAGCAGCTCGATGTAATCGCTCGTCAGGCTCACGAGAGACTCTAATCAATTAGAAGATAAATACTGCCCGCTAGATTTTCTTTCCGAGGATATTTAGCGGGCATTTTTAGCTTATTTAACTGCAAAATAGAGCAAGATATTGATAATTTTACTAACTTTGCCGTATGAATTTATCAAAGGATGGAAAAAGAACTTTATTTGCTGAAGCAAGTAAGTTCTGTTTGGATATAGCCAAGTTAGTTATTGGTGGTGTCCTTTTGGCGGGCATCATGAAGGAAGATATTGATAAAACTACTCTTTATACATTAGGAGTTCTTATAGTCTTATTCTTTACCTTCTTGGATTTCTTGTTTTTAATTATTTCTAAAAAGATAAAATAATATGGGTGTATTTCTTTTTTTAGGTGTTATAGCCTTATTTATGAGTCTTTTTGCATTGTGGGGAGTATATGATCTTCGAAAGAATGCATAAAGGTTTTGTTCACAGTATAGAGAGCTTTGGTTCGGTAGATGGACCAGGCATCCGTTTTCTGATTTTTCTGCAGGGGTGTCCGATGCGCTGTCAGTTCTGCCACAATCCGGATTCGTGGAAGACGGGAGTGGGAGAGGAATGGACAGCTGATGACCTTCTGGACAAGGCAGAGCGATTCAAGAGTTATTGGGGAGACAAGGGCGGTATTACCGTGAGCGGTGGAGAAGCCCTGATGCAGATAGACTTTCTCATCGAACTCTTCGAGAAAGCCCATCAGCGTGGCATCAATACCTGTCTCGATACATCAGCCCAGCCTTTCAGAAGAGATGGAAAAATTTTTGAAAAATTTGAGCGTCTGATGGCTGTTACTGATACGGTTCTTCTGGATATCAAGCATATCAATGATGAAGAGCATCGCAAGTTGACGCTTCATAGCAATAAGAACATACTCGATTGTGCCCGCTATCTTAGCGAGATTCACAAACCGGTATGGATTCGCCACGTGCTCATTCCAGGTATTACCGATGAGGATGAATACCTGGAAGAGTTGAGAGACTTCCTCTCTACGCTCAGCAATATCCAGCGCATAGATGTATTGCCTTATCATACGATGGGCATCTACAAATATGAGAAGCTGGGAATCCCTTATCCGCTTGAGGGCATAGAACCTCCTAGCAGTGAACGTGTGGCTCATGCCGAATCTATATTGCAGAAGGCATCTTGTGCAATGCTACCATAGTTGGGCTTGCCTTGGGCGTAGGCTCAACTATGTTTTCTTTATGGGTTTCTACAGAGCTGACCAGGCGTGCCTTGATGATAGGCTTGCAGATATAGTCGTTCACACCCATCTCATAGCAGTCGTCGATGTTGTCCTTGTTGTTGAGCAGGGAAACTACGATGATTGCCATCTCCGATTTGCTGTAAGAGGCTCTGACGTACTTGATGACATCCCAGCCGTTTACATCGGGCATCATCAGGTCGAGTAGGATGATGTTGGGCTGGAAGCTATCTACCATTTCGATAGCTTTAGCTCCACCATCCGCTTTCTGAATCTCAACGTCTAAGCCTTTCAGCAACTAATTCAATATTCTCGTGAATATCATCTACTACTAATATTTTACATTTACTATTCATTTCTCGCAACTGTTGCGACAATCCTAAGCCCTTACCTTATGGATTCCGTTGGGCGGATTAAATATTCTTAAAGCGAAAAAAGTTTTGTGCTGAGTACTATGGAGTTACCTTTTCCTGGTGGTAACGGAGTTGTGAAATTGTCTAAAATCCGGGTACGTTTTTATGGAATCATATATGTTTCAAAAGAGAAACTGAAAGAGGGGGTTGTTTTCGACACCTCTTTCGTTTTCTCCATTCTTGTCTATTCTTCTTTGTTGGCAATGCCTATAGCCCATTCTGGAATCTCTTTCACGTATTCCTTAAATATTTTACCTTCTGTCATTCTAAAAAGAAGTTGAGCTTCAATACCGTCAATTGAGTTGTCATATACGTATGTACGGTCGGCGTATTGGGATGCTATTTCGCAATTGATGATGGATTTGGCATATCGTGAAATAATCTTTGTAATCGGTACATCGTGTCCACCTTTCATTACTCTAGTAGCAATTCTTGAAGCATTTATTGTTGGCGAGGAGGTTCCTACAAAAAAGAGACGAATAAAAAATCCTGCTTCTTTAGCTCTTTTGATAAAGTCAATTTTCTCGGCAGTGGACATTACTGTTTCGAAAATTATACTATGTTTATTGTTGAGGCATTCTTCTCTTTGAGCCTGGCAGTATTGAGCTGCTTTTAAAACTGCATCTTGATTGTTCCAATCGCCAAACATATTTTGTGCAATATTGTCAGGGTTGATATAAATAGAATCTTCTAGCCATTCGTGGTGTAATACACGACTGGTTATTGTTGTCTTTCCAGAACCATTAGGTCCTGCAATGACAATTAAAACGGGTTTGTGTATTTTTGCCTCCATTAATTCAAATTGAATTTTTGTCGTTGTTCTTTAGCCTGTTTTTGCATATTGGCAAAATAACTTCTGTAAGCTTCTTCGTTTTCTCTGTTGTATATTTCGGCTGCCTCGTGCATAATCTGAGCCAGCATTTCATCTGTTGGCTCTTCCATGCTTGTCAGCCGATAGCTATTTAATTCTTTTTCTGAAATCATAATTCTAATATTTTTAAATATGGCGCAAATATACGATTATTTTCTGAAACGTGCAAGAAAATCCTGTTTTTTTAGTAAAACTTGCATAATAAGGCATAAAAGACGTGTCAAAAGAGCCTTAATTGCTATTCAAAAGAGCCTAACGTAACGCTTAATTAAGCCTAACGTAGACCTTAATTGAGGCTTAATTGGATGGTAAGTAAGGCTCTTTTGCAAGGCATTTGAGGCTCTATTGCAAGGTATTTGAGGCTTTTTTACAAGGCATTTGAGGCTTTTTGCAATCTTTTTGTCCCTTTTTTGCAACCTTTCGGGTTTCTTTTGCGTCTAAGCATCAGAATATTGAAAATTTAAAATTGAAAGAGTATGAAAACAATGAGTATTTGGGTTGCTTCGGCAACTTTGTTTCTTGCCTCTATGGGCATCTGTTCCTGCAGTATGGGTTCTACCACCACTTCTGAAATGAAGGGGGGCCTGGAGTTTACGCAGGATGATTTGAGAGAGAAGCCTTTCAAGGCTATCGACGTGGATATGGTTGCCAGTGTCTATTATACACAGAACGACGGCGATGAATGCAGTGTGCGACTGGATTACTCTGCCATCAAGGATGCTGAGTTCGCTCAGAAACTCAAGGAGAAAATCAAGGTGGTTTATCGTGACGGCGAGGTGAAGATCGGTCTCACCGGAAGACTCAAGGTGCCTACTATGTGCAGCTCGGAAAAATATAGATTGAAGATTTATATCACCAGTCCTGATCTGGTGAAGATTACTCAGGAAGGGGTAGGGGATTTCTATGCTAAGTCTATCAACAGTGACCGCCTGGAAATCGATAACGAAGGCGTAGGCTCTGTCAGCATCAAGCAGATTCTTGCCAACAGACTGGATGTTACCAACGAGGGGGTAGGGTCCGTCAGCATCGATCATGCCAAGGGCGATGTGATGAAGATTGACAACGAAGGCGTAGGCTCCGTAAAGGTAGGCAACGTGGCGATGGGCGACCTGAAGGTGGATAACGAGGGTGTAGGCTCCGTAACGCTCGATTTCTTCAAGGGCGGAAATCTGAAGATCAACAATGATGGCGTGGGTAAGGTAAGCGCCAAGGTTGACTGTCAGGTTCTGAATGTTGATCTGGATGGTGTTGGCGGCGTGCATCTGAGCGGTGTCACCGGCAAATATACCCGTCATAAGGACGGTGTTGGAAGCATCTCTGACGGAAATCTGAAAGTTGGTAGATAACGTAAGTTACTGAAAATCAAAATAAAAAGACAGGGAGGATGAAAGCCCAAGTTAAATTGCGAAGAATTGAGCGATTTAACTTGGGCTAAGTTTCTTCTTATTTTTCTATTTTTTCTTTTATTTATTTTCTTTTTTATCTTTTCTTCTTGCTACTTCTTCTTGTCGTTTTTTCTTTTCTTTTTTTCTTTTTTTCTTTTTCTTCTTCTTAAAGAAAATCTCTGTTAGCCATTTTTGACAATTAGAAGTCCCACTTCACACCCAGGCAAGGGCGAACCTTTGCTCCATCGGTGCTGCCGAAGTTATTGGTGATTTCTACCTCACCACCCAGACTCAGGTTCTCGCAGCCGAAGTGCTGACCTACATTGTACCACAGCTGTGGCTCGGTGATGAATACTGTATGGCGGGTCTTAGCCTTGCCGTCGCCATCTACAGTTCCGTGGGTTTCCCACCAGAAATCAGCGAAGCCGTCAAACTTCAATCCCTTTACTCCGAAGAGGTCGTTGCAGGTCCATACGGCAGTCAACTGCATTGGAACATTCTGGTCGGTCTTGCGGATGGTCTTGTAGAGAACATCCAGATTCAGGGTGTTCTTGTAGGTAGCATCGTGAATCAGATACTCCACACCGAAGAGCCAGGCATTGTTGATAGGGTAGTTCTTGGTGATACCACCATTGTACTCTACGTGCAGGCTCCAGTTCTTCATGCTGCTGTTCTGCCAGAAGTTCAAGGCACGTGAAATCTCGGTATAGGTGCCGCCCTGGGCTACGTTTGGACTGTTAGGGTCCATCTTGTCGTAGTTGAAATCGTGGTCAACGAAGAAGTAGGTGCTTCCCCATTTGTCCTGCTTGAACATCTCCAAGGTCAGGGTTACATACTTGCGGTCGGTACCGAAATCATAAAGAATCTGTGCGTTGGTCTGTGCAAGAGTCTTGCTTGCTGGAAGCAATGCCAATGCCATCAGCAGGAGGCTTTTTAATTTTCTCATAACAATGTTTTCTTGTTTTTGATGATAAAGTTTAAAATATGATACTGAACTAAAAAAGACTGCGAATATGATACCCGCAGTCTTTTTTTGTACATATAAATCAAATCGGTTTTTCCTTTGCTTAGATGTAAATCCAATCTTTTTTTCTTGGCTTAGTAAGCGAAGAGAGGATAATCCTTCATGGTCTCGTTCACCTTCTCACGAACGCGGGCGATGACCTTCTCATCCTCTGGTGAATTCAATACTTCCTCGATGAGCTCTGCGATGAGGTGCATCATATCCTCCTTGGCGCCACGGGTTGTCATGGCAGCTGTACCCAGGCGGATACCTGAAGTCTGGAAGGCAGAACGTGAATCGAATGGAACCATGTTCTTGTTCACTGTGATGTCTGCTGCAACGAGCGCATTCTCAGCTACTTTACCAGTGAGGTCTGGATATTTACTTCGGAGGTCAACGAGCATAGAGTGGTTGTCTGTACCACCGCTTACGATACCGAAACCGCGACCCATCAGATCGTCTGCAAGAACGGCAGCGTTCTTCTTTACCTGCATTGCATACTCCTTCCAGGATGGCTGCAGGTTCTCATTGAAGGCAACAGCCTTGGCAGCGATGACGTGCTCCAGCGGACCGCCCTGCTGACCAGGGAATACGGCGGAATTCAAGAGCATGCTCATCTTCTTCACTTCGCCCTTCTTGGTAGTCAATCTCCATGGGTTGTAAAAATCCTTGCCCATCAGAATGATACCGCCACGAGGACCGCGGAGCGTCTTGTGGGTAGTAGAAGTTACGATGTGAGCGTACTTCAATGGGTTGTCGAGCAGACCTGCTGCAATCAGACCAGCAGGGTGAGCCATATCAATCATCAGAAGGGCACCCACCTCATCGGCAATCTTGCGCATGCGGGCATAATCCCACTCACGGCTGTAAGCGCTACCGCCACCGATAATCAGCTTAGGCTTGTGCTCCAGAGCCAGCTTCTCCATCTCATCGTAATCCACACGACCCGTCTCCTTGTTCAGGTTGTAGCCGATAGGGTTGTAGAGAATACCAGAAGTATTGACGAGGCTACCATGAGAAAGGTGACCGCCGTGGTCGAGATTCAATCCCATAAAAGTATCACCCGGCTTGAGTACGGCGAGCAATACGGCAGCGTTAGCCTGAGCACCAGAGTGAGGCTGCACGTTGGCATACTCAGCACCAAAGACTTTCTTCACGCGTTCGATGGCAAGGTTCTCTACGATATCCACCACCTGGCATCCACCATAGTAGCGTTTGCCCGGCAGACCCTCTGCATACTTGTTGGTAAGGTAAGAACCCATAGCGTTCATCACCTCGTCACTCACGAAATTCTCAGAAGCAATCAGCTCCATACCTTTCAGCTGACGCTGATGTTCTCTTTCGATTAAGTCGAAAATCTCTTGATCTTTAACCATTTCTGTTTACTTTTTATGGTTGATGTTTATTGGATTCGTTACTTGCAAAGCTCCACTTTGCCCAATTGCTGCTCCTTATCGCAGTAATGGCAGCGTACGATACCGAGTACCTTATCTACGGTGTGGAAGAGGGTCTGCATAGGCTCGTTGTTGGTGATGCACTTAGGGTTGTTGCACTTAACGATGCCCTTGAGTGTATCTGGAGTCTTCACGGTCTTCTTCTCCACGATTTCGTAGTCCTTGATGATACTCAATCCGATGTTAGGAGCTACCACAGAGAGGCGGTTGATTTCCTCATCGGTAAAGTACTTGTTGGCAACCTTGATGATGCCCTTCTTGCCGATCTTCTTGGAAGGCAAGTTGTAGCCGATGGTAACAGGAGTGTCCATCTTCTCCAACTGGAGCAGGTTGACCACCTGGTAGGTCTTCTCGGCTGGTATATGGTCGATTACGGTACCGTTCTCGATAGCCGCAACCACTAATTGACTTTTGTTATTTCCCATCTGTCTATTCACTAAAACTGTTAACTATAAACTATTCAATAATGGTCTTGTCGTTCTTCACGTCCTCCAGTGTGATACCGAGGCAGTGGCAGAAGATAGCCTCACGGGCATAGAGACCATTCTGAGCCTGCTGGATGTAGTATGCATGTGGATCATCATCTACATCGTATGCAATCTCGTTGACACGTGGCAGCGGGTGCATGATCTTCATGTTCTCCTTCGCCTTGCAGAGCATGTCGCGCTTCAGGATATACACGTTCTTCACACGCTCGTACTCCATCAGGTCGCTGAAACGCTCCTTCTGTACACGGGTCATATAGAGAATATCAGCGTCGGCAATCACATCCTCATTGAAATCCTCGTGCTCCACGTACTTGATGTTGTGCTCCTTGCAGTAGAGTTTGTACTCCTCTGGCATGGCAAGCTCCTTAGGTGCGATGAAGTGGAAGGTAGGATTGAAGTGGCGCATAGCAGTGATAAGTGAGTGAACGGTGCGGCCATACTTGAGGTCACCCACAAGATAGATGTTCAAGTTCTCCAGGGTTCCCTGGGTCTTGAAGATAGAGTAGAGGTCGAGCAAGCACTGTGATGGATGCATGTGGGCACCATCACCGGCATTGACGATAGGCACTGGAGCTACCTCGCTGGCATACTGGGCTGCACCCTCGATGAAGTGGCGCATGGTGATGACGTCAGCGTAGTTGCTCACCATCAGAATGGTGTCCTTCAGCGTTTCGCCCTTGGTCGTGCTGGATGTCTTGGCATCAGAGAAGCCGATGACACGGGCGCCAAGGCGATTGGCAGCTGTCTGGAAACTGAGTTGGGTACGAGTAGATGGTTCGAAAAAAAGGGTCGCTACGACCTTTCCCTTCAACAACTCCCTGTTGGGATGCTTTTCAAACTCTTGCGCCATTTCGAGGAGGTACATGATTTTCTCCTTCGAGAGGTCGGCAATCGTCACAAAATTATGTTTTTCCATACGAATTTTGATTGAATGTTCTGAAATCGCCCCCAAAGTTACATATAATTTCTGATTTATGTGCGATATTTCAAAACTTTTATGTAATTTTGCACAAATAAATGAAGAAATAGAGATGAGAAAACATTTTATCTATACATTATGGGGCATTTTTGCCACTTTTGTCGTGTCGGCTATGCTCGCCTTCTTTGCCATCTGGAACGGATGGATCGGTTACATGCCGGACATCGAGGATTTGCAGAATCCTATCAGCAGATTCGCCACTCAGGTGTATTCGTCTGATGGAAAGGTGCTGGGTACATGGAACCTGAACAAGGAGAATCGTATCGTGATACCTTACAAGAAAATGTCACCTTATTTAATAAAGGCACTGGTTGCCACGGAGGATGAACGATTCTATGAGCATTCGGGCATCGACTTCCGTGCGCTCGGTCGTGCCATCGTGAAACGTGGACTCCTGGGACAGACCAATGCCGGTGGTGGATCTACCATCACCCAGCAGCTTGCCAAGCAGCTCTATTCAGAAAAGGCATCGAGTACCTTGGAGCGACTGCTGCAGAAACCGATAGAGTGGGTCATCGCCATCAAGTTGGAGCGATACTATACCAAGCAGGAAATCCTGGCACTCTATCTCAACTACTTCGACTTCCTGCACAATGCCGTGGGTATCAAGACGGCAGCGAATACCTATTTTAATAAGGAACCGAAGGATCTCACCCTCACCGAGGCGGCTACGCTCATCGGTCTCTGCAAGAACCCTTCGCTCTTCAACCCAGTGCGCTATCCGGAGCGTGCCCGCGACAGAAGAAACGTGGTGCTCTCGCAGATGGAGAAGGCGGGCTATCTGGATCATGCTGAATACAGCCAGTATTCGGCAGAACCGCTTACGCTCAACTTCCACCGTACCGACCATAAGGATGGTTCGGCTACCTACCTGCGTGAATATCTGCGCAAGTATCTGATGGCTACCCGTCCGGAAAGAAAGGATTATGCATCGTGGAACTATGCTCAGTTTGTTACCGATTCCATCCTCTGGAATACCGATCCTCTGTATGGATGGTGCAACAAGAACTTCAAGAAGGATGGTTCTCCATATAATGTATATAGCGATGGTTTGAAGGTGTTTACCACCGTGGACAGTCGCATGCAGCGATATGCAGAAGAGGCTGTGTATCAGCATGTGGCGCGCTATCTGCAGCCAGCCTTCAGCAAGGAGGTTTCACGTAAGCCAAGTTCGCCATACAGCGACAAGCTGACCCCTAAGCAGATCAAGGCTATCCTGAACCGCAGCGTCACCCAGTGCGAGCGCTACCAGCAGATGAAGGAAGCGGGATGCTCGGCAGAAGAGATTCACGATACCTTCCGCAAGAAGATTCCGATGACCGTGTTTACCTATCATGGCGACATCGATACACTGATGAGTCCGCTCGATTCCATCCGCTATTACAAGACCTTCCTGCGCAGCGGATTCATGAGCATGGATCCTAAGACTGGTGCCGTGAAGGCATACGTGGGTGGATTGGACTATACCCACTTCATGTATGATATGGTAAGCCTGGGAAGAAGACAGGTGGGTTCTACCATCAAGCCATTCCTCTATAGTCTGGCGATGGAAAACGGTTTCTCGCCTTGCGATCTGGCGCCTAACCGTCAGCAGACCTATATAGTAGCTGGCAGACCATGGACGCCTAGAAATGCCAACCATTCGAGATACGGACAGATGGTTCCGCTGAGCTGGGGATTGGCACAGAGTAACAACTGGATCAGTGCCTATCTGATGAGTAAGCTGAATCCGGCGCAGTTTGTCCAGCTGCTGCATGACTATGGTATCAACAACCCGGATATTCACGCCTCTATGAGCTTGTGTCTCGGTCCGTGCGAGGTGAGCGTAAGCGAGATGGTGAGTGCCTATACAGCCTTTGCCAACCATGGTATCCGTACGGCTCCGATGTTTGTGAGCCGCATCGAGGACAACGAGGGTAACACCATTGCTACCTTCCAGCCACGAATGAACGAGGTGATCAGTGCCGACAATGCCATGAAGATGCTCACCATGATGATGGGCGTAGTGGATAATGGTACGGCAGGAAGACTGCGCTACCGTTATAAGCTGGAGGGACAGATTGGTGCCAAGACGGGTACTACCAATAACAACAGCGACGGATGGTTCATCGGCTTTACTCCACAGCTGGTAAGTGGCTGCTGGGTAGGCGGTGAGGAGCGCGATATCCACTTCGATTCCATGAATATGGGTCAGGGTGCTACCATGGCGCTGCCTATCTGGGCTATCTTCATGAAGAAGGTGTATGCCGATACCTCGCTGGGCTACAGTCCGGAGGTGAAGTTTGATATCCCTGCCGATTACAACCCATGCTATCATGTGGGCAGCGGTGGCGAGCAGGATGATTTCGAACAGGTAGATGCCATCGACGAAGTATTCGAATAATTCCTCGGGAAGTGCTCCTGATGCCGTCATCAAAAGGCTATCCGCCATTTTTGCACTCATTTCTTTTAAATAGTGCAAAAATGGCGGATGTTTTTTGCTTATCTCCATTATTTTTTGTATTTTTGCAAAGTTTTAGGGCTCTTGTGCCACAAATGCGTGATGACGAGGAGGTTCCCAAACACTTGATAAAGAGAAAATAATAAAAAAAACATTATAATGAACGTTTCATACAAATGGCTTAAAGAATACGTCGATTTCGACTTGACACCACAGGAGACTGCCGATGCGCTGACCTCTTGCGGACTCGAAGTGGACGCTTTGGAGGAAGTACAGTCTATCAAGGGTGGACTGAAAGGTCTTTACGTAGGTAAAGTGTTGACATGCGAGGCGCATCCTAACAGCGATCACCTCCACGTAACAACCGTTGACTTGGGCAAGGGCGAGCCACAGCAGATTGTCTGCGGTGCGCCTAACGTAGCTGCCGGTCAGAAGGTTATCGTCGCCGACCTGGGCTGTGTGCTCTACGACGGCGACCAGAGTTTTACCATCAAGAAGAGCAAGCTGCGCGGTGTAGAGAGCTTGGGTATGATCTGTGCCGAGGATGAGATTGGCGTGGGCACTGCTCACGATGGTATCATCGTGCTCCCAGAGGATGCTCCTGTGGGTCAGCCTGCTGCTGAGTACTATCACCTGGAGAGCGACTGGCTCATCGAGATTGATATCACAGCCAACCGTGCCGATGCACTCGGTCATTGGGGTGTGGCACGCGACCTCTATGCCTGGTTGAAGCAGAACGGTTATGAAACCAGCCTGCATCGTCCATCTTGCGATGAATTCGTAGTAGATAACGAGGAGCTTCCTATCGACGTAGAGATTGAGAATACCGAGGCTTGCAAGCGTTATGCCTGTGTAAGTATCACCGACTGCGAGGTGAAGGAAAGCCCTAAGTGGTTGCAGGACAAGTTGAACATCATCGGCTTGCGACCAATCAACAATATCGTGGATATCACCAACTACATCATGATGGCATACGGTCAGCCATTGCACTGCTTTGATGCCGACATGGTTACCGGTCATAAGATTGTGGTTCGCACCCAGCCAGAGGGCACCAAGTTCGTGACCCTGGATGGCGAGGAGCACACCCTGGGTGAGCACGACCTGAGCATCTGCAATGCCGAGGAGCCAATGTGTATCGCCGGTATCTTCGGCGGTAAGGGTTCTGGTACTTACGAGACCACCAAGAGCGTGGTTCTGGAGAGTGCTTACTTCCACCCAACATGGATCCGCAAGAGCGCTCGCCGTCATGGTTTGAGCACAGATGCCAGCTACCGTTTTGAGCGTGGCGTAGATCCAAACGGACAGATTTATGCTTTGATGCAGGCAGCCATCCTCTGCAAGCAGTTGGCTGGCGGCAAGGTTTCCATGCAGATCAAGGATGTATATCCAGAGCCAATGCAGGATTTCCCAGTTCGCCTGAACTATGAGTATGCTCACCGTCTCATCGGTAAGGAGATTGGTGCTGAGACCATCAAGAGCATCGCTACATCTCTCGAAATGAAGATTGTGAAGGAGGATGCTGAGGGTATCGACCTGCTGGTTCCTGCTTATCGTGTGGATGTTCAGCGTCCTTGCGATGTGGTAGAGGATATCCTCCGTATCTACGGATATAATAATGTGGAGATTCCAACCCAGTTGAAGAGTTCTTTGACAGTTCAGGGCGATGAGGACAAGGCTTATCACAGCCAGAACCTCGTGGCAGAGCAGTTGGTAGGTGAGGGCTTCATGGAGATTCTCAACAACTCTCTGAGCAAGTCAAGCTACTATACAGACCTGGAGCTGAACAAGTATCCTGAGGAGACAACCGTGAAGGTGATGAACCCATTGAGTGCTGATCTCGGCGTGATGCGTCAGACCATGCTCTTCGGCGGTTTGGAGAGCGTAGCCCGCAACATCAACCACAAGAGCCAGAACCTGAAGTTCTTCGAGGTGGGTAACACCTATATATATAATAAGGAGAAGTGGAGCGAGGAGAGTCCTATCAAGGCTTACTCTCAGGAGGCTCACATGTCACTCTTCATCACCGGTAAGCGAGTAGAGGGCAGTTGGGCTCATGCCGATGAGCAGAGCAGCATCTACGAGTTGAAGGCTGTGGTAGAGAATATCCTCCGCCGTGTGGGTATGCCACAGAACAACCTCGTTATCAAGCACAGCGACAACAACATCTTTGCCAAGGGCGTGAACTATGAGACCCGTGCCGGCAAGGTATTGGTAGAGATGGGTATCCTGAGCAACAAGCTGAAGAAGGCATTCGATATTGATCAGGATGTATTCTATGCCGATGTTCACTGGGATAATCTGGTGAAGACCGTGAAGAAGGTGAACCTTACTTACACAGATATCAGCAAGTATCCATCTGTGAGCCGCGACCTTGCATTGCTCGTTGACAAGAACGTAGAGTTTGCACAGATTGAGCAGATTGCCCATCAGACAGAGAAGAAGCTCCTGAAGAGCGTGGTACTCTTCGACGTTTATGAGGGTAAGAACCTGCCAGAGGGCAAGAAGAGCTATGCCGTAAACTTCATCCTGCAGGATGAGGAGAAGACATTGAATGACAAGCAGATTGATGCCATCATGAAGAAGCTCATTGCCAACCTCACAGGCAAGCTCAACGCAGAATTGAGATAATATTATAAACAAAAACGATAAACATTTAAAATTTTATTCCAATGGGAAGAGCATTTGAATATCGTAAAGCTACAAAGCTGAAAAGATGGGGCCACATGGCCAAGACATTTACTAAGTTGGGTAAGCAGATTGCTATTGCTGTGAAGGCAGGCGGTCCAGAACCAGAGAACAACCCAACCTTGCGTGCTATCATCGCTAACTGTAAGCGTGAGAACATGCCTAAGGATAACATCGCTCGTGCCATCAAGAACGCTTGTGGCAAGGATACCAGCGATTACAAGGAGGTGACATACGAGGGATATGGCCCTCACGGAGTGGCTGTCTTCGTTGATACATTGACAGATAACACAACTCGTACAGTGGCTGACGTTCGTTCTATCTTCAACAAGTTCAGCGGTAACTTGGGTACAACAGGTTCTTTGTCTTTCCTCTTCGACCACAAGGCAGTGTTTACATTCAAGAAGAAGGAAGGCCTGGATATGGACGAGATGATTCTCGACCTGATTGACTACGGTGTAGAGGACGAGTTCGATGAGGACGAGGAGAACAATGAAATTACTATCTACGGTGCTCCTACAAGCTTCGGCGAGATTCAGAAGCACCTGGAGGCTGAGGGCTTCGAGGTAACTGGTGCTGAATTCACCTACATTCCTAACGATTTGAAGGAGGTTACTGCCGAGGAGCGCGAGACTATCGACAAGATGGTTGAGAAGTTGGAGGAGTTTGACGATGTTCAGACTGTTTACACCAACATGAAGCCAGAAATTCCTGCAGACGCAGAATAATGATGTTGCAGCAGGAGAAACAGAATAAGTTGACCAAGGTTACTTATCAGACTCATGGTACCTGCTCTAAGTACATCTGTATCAGTGTTGATGAGGATGGAAAAGTGCAGGATACCCAGTTTATCGGCGGTTGCGATGGCAACACCAAGGGCATTTGTGCCTTGATTCAGGGTATGAAGGCAAAGGAAGTCATTGCCCGACTGAAGGGTATCACTTGTGGCAACAAGCCTACAAGCTGTCCAGACCAGCTGGCTACAGCCTTGCAGGAAATGGGATATTAAAACAATAAATCCGCAGAACTTAACGGATGATACGGAAAGATGATGATTCCGTTGATTCTCGTTTAAGTTCTGCGGATTTTTCGTTTCACCGCTTTACGACAGCGTATTTCGCTTCATCGCTTATCAGCAGTTTCTAATCCTTCTAATATTTGAAGACGTCATCCAGCAGAACCTCCTTCGGATTCTTGGCTGAATAATAAACGAAGCGGAAGGTGAAGTGGGCATCCTTGTAAACCTTCAGACCGGGGTTGTTGTCCAATGCCTCTTTCTGAAGTTTGTGGAGCTTATCCTTGTTGGCATCAATCGCCTTCTTGTTGTCCGCTTTGTTGCGAAGAGTCATGTAATAAGAGAATACGCGGGTGTTCTTGTCAAACACGGCGCTGTCTGTTCTGCTGTCGTTTACGTATGGGGTAGGGCAGTATTTCTCTGTGTATTCCTTAGCCTCACGAACCGCCTTATCTTCCAGACTTTCAGTGCAAGATACGACCAAACTAGCTAAAAATATGCTATAAATTACTTTTTTCATCATTATTATATAAATTTTTTGCAAAGATACGAAAAAAAATACTATCTTTGCACTCCAAAGAGAGAAAAATTGTATGGAGAATATAAATAAGATAAGAAATTTCTGCATTATTGCACATATTGACCATGGTAAAAGTACCTTGGCAGACCGATTGTTAGAGAAAACTCAGACCATCAAGATTACTGAGGGTCAGATGCTTGATGATATGGATCTGGAGAGGGAGCGTGGTATCACCATCAAGAGCCATGCCATTCAGATGGAATACAAGGCAAAGGATGGAGACACTTACATCCTCAACCTCATCGATACTCCGGGACACGTCGATTTCTCTTATGAGGTTTCTCGTTCCATCGCAGCGTGCGAGGGAGCGCTCTTGGTGGTTGATGCCACCCAGGGTGTTCAGGCACAGACCATCTCTAACCTCTATATGGCTATTGAGCATGACCTGGAGATTATTCCGGTCATCAACAAGATAGATATGCCTTCGGCTATGCCGGAGGAAGTGGAAGATGAGATTGTGGATCTCATCGGTTGCAAGCACGAGGATATCCTCCGTGCATCCGGTAAGACCGGCGAGGGCGTTGAGGATGTACTGGAGGCGGTGGTGAACCGTGTTCCGGCTCCTAAGGGAGATGACAAGGCACCACTCCAGGCTTTGATCTTCGACTCTGTATTCAATTCATTCCGTGGTATCATCGCCTACTTCAAGATAGAGAACGGTGTGATCCGCAAGGGCGACAAGGTGAAGTTCTTCAACACCGGAATGGAATATGATGCAGATGAGATTGGTGTACTGAAGATGGATATGATTCCCCGCAAGGAATTGGGTGCCGGTGAGGTAGGTTACATCATCTCGGGTATCAAGAATGCTACCGAGGTAAAGGTGGGTGATACCATTACCCACATCGCACGTCCTTGTGAAAAGGCGATTGCAGGATTCCAGGAAGTGAAGCCTATGGTCTTTGCCGGCGTTTATCCTATCGATCCTAGCGATTACGAGAATCTGCGTGCCTCATTGGAGAAGCTGCAGCTCAACGATGCTTCGCTTACCTTCTCGCCTGAGAGTTCGGTGGCACTGGGCTTCGGTTTCCGATGCGGATTCCTCGGATTGCTCCACATGGAGATTGTACAGGAGCGTCTGGACCGTGAGTTCAATATGGATGTCATCACCACCGTTCCTAACGTATCCTATATGGTATATGACAAGCAAGGTGGTGAGAAAGAGGTACATAACCCATCGGGACTGCCTGATCCAACGCTGATCGACCATATCGAGGAGCCATATATCCGAGCTACCATCATTACAGCTACCAGTTATATCGGTCCTATCATGAAGCTCTGTCTCGACAAGCGTGGAGAGCTTATCAATCAGGAATACGTGAGTGGTAACCGTGTGGAGCTGCATTTCATGCTGCCATTGGGCGAGATTGTAATCGATTTCTACGATAAGCTGAAGAGTATTTCCAAGGGATATGCTTCTTTCGACTATCATATCGATTCCTTCCGTCATTCCGACCTGGTGAAGCTGGATATCCTCTTGAACGGAGAGCCTGTGGATGCCTTGAGTACTTTGACCCATCGCGACAACTCTGTGAGCTTCGGCCGCAGAATGTGCGAGAAGCTGAAGGATCTGATTCCACGTCAGCAGTTTGATATTGCCATTCAGGCTGCTATCGGTGCGAAAATCGTAGCCCGTGAAACTGTGAAGCAGGTGCGCAAGGATGTTACTGCCAAGTGTTATGGTGGTGACGTGAGCCGTAAGCGTAAGTTGCTGGAGAAGCAGAAGAAGGGTAAGAAACGTATGAAGCAGATTGGTAACGTAGAGGTGCCACAGAAGGCATTCCTTGCGGTGCTGAAGCTTGACTAAGAGATTCGACGATATAAATTTTAATAACTAGGAGGAACTTGAATTATGAGTGATTTTAAGGTTATCACCCCTAAACGCGACATAGCCAGAGAGCTTGCCCGTAGGTATAGTACGATGACTCATGACGAGTTGGATGTACTGGAATCTATCCTGGAACCCATCAAGTATGGCAAGGGCGAAAAGATTCTGGTAGAGGGTGAAGTGTGCAGAAACATTTCTTATATCGAGAAGGGATTGGTACGCCAGTTCTATACCAAGTATGATAAGGAGGTAACAGAACACTTAGGTGTTGACCATTCTATCTTCATGTGTATTGAGAGTCTGTTCCGAGAAACCCCTTCTTACCTCCAGGTTGAGGCTTTGGAGCCTACCTTGGTGTATGCTTTGCCGAAGGCGAAGCTTGAGGCGGCTGCCATAAGAAATGTAAACATCCAGATGCTTTACCGTAAGATTCTGGAAGAGAGTTTGATTCAGTCGCAGGTACATGCCGACCTGATGCGATTCGAAACTGCGCCTAATAAGTATAAGCGTTTGTGCGAGATGAATCCGCAGGTGGTGCTCCGTGCGCCGCTTACGTATATCGCAAACTATCTGCAGATGACGCCTGAGACTTTGTCTCGCATCCGATCAAACACTTTGATGTAATGATTATCATAAAAAAATGGTGTAACTTCTTTTTTTGAAGCTACACCATTTTTTTTGTATTTGTATTTCTTTTATTCAAGTTCAGTTATTCAGCAGTATAGAGGAATCGCTTGATACTCTTCTTAGGAGTCTTCTCAAACTCCTCATCGTGGATGCGAATCTCGCTTACCTTGCTGTAGGCAGGAACCATCGTATTGAGCTCCTGACGGTTCTGCTCCATGATCTCTTCCAGTTCGCTTCTGCCCAGGTTCAGAGACTGAGCCTCGTCGAAGTCTGGATATACCAGAGCCACCAGCTTGTCGCCCTTCTGGATTACCACGCTCTCTGCAACGAGGGCGAGAGAATTGAGCTTATCCTCGATTTCCTCAGGATAGATGTTCTGACCGCTGGCACCGAGCAACATGTTCTTGCTGCGGCCCTTGATGAATACATTGCCGTCGCCATCCATCGTTCCGAGGTCGCCGGAATGATACCATCCGTTCTCATCGATGGTCTGCTTAGTTGCCTCCTCATTCTTGTAGTAACCCAGCATCACGTTAGGACCCTTGGCAAGGATTTCGCCTGGTACGTTCTCCGGATCCGGACTGTCGATGCGAACCATCATGTGGAGCGCTGCCTTACCACAAGAGCCCGGTACGAAGTTCTTGTAATCTTCGTAGCAGATGATAGGCGCACATTCTGTAGCACCATAACCCACTGTATATTTGAAGCCTACGCCGTGGAGGAATCTTTCTACTTCCTGGTTGAACGCAGCACCGCCGATAATCACCTCATAGAAGTTGCCACCGAAGGCATTGGATACCTGGTCGCAGATCTTCTCCTTCACCTTCTTGCTGATAACAGGCATGTGGAGGAGCATGCGCATACGGTTGTTCTGAATCTTAGGGAATACCTTCTTGCGGATAATCTTCTCGATAACCAGAGGCACAGCGATGATAACAGCTGGCTTGATGCGTCCGAATGCCTCGGCGATGATGGCTGGGCTAGGGATGCGGGTGAGATAGAAAATATGACAACCCTTGATGAACTCGAAGATAAACTCGAACGCCATACCATACATGTGGGCCATCGGCAGGATGCTGATGACTGAATCTCCAGCCTTGATCTTCTTGCCCAATACATTCTCGGCAAAGTCGGCATTGCTCCACAGCGCACGGTATGGAACCATCACACCCTTGGAGAAACCGGTAGTACCACTGGTATAGTTAATCATAGCCAACTCGTTAGGATCCTGGTCGATATAGTAGCTGACGTGGTTCTTGCGGAAGTACTTTGGGTACTTGATACCGAACATCTCGTTGAGGTGCTCACGGGCATAAGTCAACTTGTCGGTACGTGAAACCACGAGCGAGTAATCTGGAATGTAGATGATACCTTCCAGACCCGGCATCTTGGTTGCATCTACCTGTGTAGCAACAACGTCACCCACGAAGAGCAGCTTGGCGTCGCTGTGGTTCACGATATTGTGAATCTGTTCTGGCATGAACTCATGCAGGATAGGCACTGCGATGGCACCATAGGTTAGGGTAGCGAGGAAAGCCACTGCCCAATTGGCACTGTTTCTACCACAAAGAGCAATCTTGTCGCCCTTTACTACGCCGGAGTTTTCAAACATGATGTGCAGCTTCTCTATCTTGCGTGCTACATCGTGATACTGCAAGGTAGCTCCCTTGTAGTCGGTCAAGGCATCCATATCCCAATGGTCTATGATGCTCTGCTGGATAAGTGCGTTAAAGCTAGGAATTTCCATATTCTTATTATTTAACGATTTTTCTAAGTTCATATTTTTCTCGTACTTGAAGTCTCTATCTCTGGGTAACGCTTTGTTTCGCGTATTATATCACGTCCTGGTATAGGTAACGCTTGATAGACTTCTTGGCTGTCTTTTCAAATTCGGTGTCGTGCAGCTGGATGCGTGATATCTGCGCAAAGCTAGGCATCTGCATATTCAGTTCCTTTCGGTTCTGCTCCATGATGTTGGCGAGGTCTTCGTCTGAGAATCCCAGGTCCTGACTCTCTTCCATCTCTGGATGAACGAGTGCCACGAGCTTGTCGTCCTTCTGCAGTACGATGCTTTCGTTGACCATTGCCATGGAGTTGAGCTTATCCTCAATCTCTTCCGGATAGATGTTCTGTCCATTAGGACCGAGCAGCATGTTCTTGCTTCTACCTCTTACGAAGAAGTGACCATCGGCACTCATCGTTGCCAGGTCGCCGGTATGGAACCATCCATCCTCATCAATCACGGCATCGGTAGCCTCCTGGTTCTTGTAGTAGCCCTTCATCACGTTGATGCCGCGGCAAACCAGTTCGCCTGCCACGTTTTCAGGGTCATCGCTCAGTACCTTTACCTCCATGTGCTTCACGGCAACACCACAGCTGCCTGCCACATAGTTGTCCTGATGGGCAAAGGTAATGAGCGGAGCGGTTTCCGTTGTACCGTAACCCATGGCGATAGGGAAGCCGATGCTGATGAAGAAGTTCTCTATCTCCTTGTTGAGTGGAGCACCACCCACAACCACCTCGTAAGGACGCTCGCCAAACTTGCGCAATACAAACTCGCGAACTTTCTCCTTGATGCGCTTGTTGATGACAGGCATGTTCATCAGCAGTCGGGCACGGTTGGTCTGGATATGTGGGAACACTTCTTTTCTCACGATCTTATCTACCACGAGTGGTACGGCAAAGATGATGTCTGGCTTGATTTCTGCCAGCGCCTCAGAGATGAGCGTAGGGCTCGGAAGGCGGGTGAGGAAGAAGATGTGGTTACCCATCGCCATATTGTAGATGAACTCGGTCATGAGTCCATACATGTGAGCCATCGGAAGGGTAGAGAGGATGTTGCAGTTCTTGCCAATCTTGGGACTTACCGTATCCATTAGATAATCGAGATTACCCCAGAGGGCTCTGTATGGCAACATCACACCCTTGGAGAAACCTGTGGTTCCGCTGGTGTAGTTGATCATCGCCAGTTCTTCCGGATCATCCACATGATATTTTACATGCTCAGGGCGGAAGTACTTGGGATATTTATGACCAAACATTGCGTTGAGATGCTCGCGGGCATAAGTCAGTTTCTCTGAACGGGAAATGACGAGTGAATTATCCGGCAGATAGATGATGCCTTCCAGTGTAGGCATTTCATCGGGAGTAATCTCCGTAGCCACCACATCACCCACAAACAGGAGCTTGCTCTCGCTATGGTTCACGATGTTGTGAATCTGCTCTGGTTTGAATTCGTTCTGTATAGGCACGACGATTGCACCATAGGTGATAATAGCCAGGAAAGCTACTGCCCACTGGCTACTATTTCTACCGCAGACGGCAATCTTGTCGCCCTTCTTCACATCGCTGTTTTCAAACAGGATGTGCAGTTTCTCTATCTTTCTGGCAACATCATGGTACTGGAGTGTAGCGCCCTTATAATCGGTGAGCGCATCCAAGTGCCAATTCTTGATGATGCTTCTCTCAATATACGAGTTAAAACTTGGTATTGAATTCATTGCACAATTTACTAAATTTTGTGCAAAGGTACGGAAAATACTGCACATCGCAAAAAAAAATGTGCATTATTTTATAGATTAGCGTAAAATATTTTAGAAACTAGGTAAAAACATATAGTTTTATCCCATTATTGCCATTTACCAGTGACAATAATGGGATAATTTCACACTTATTCATCTATAGTGAATCATTTATTCATCTGCCGTGAATCCTATTCGTATCTCATCGATTTGGCTGGATGAATATGAGAGATGAGGTAACTTGGCGCTACCAGCATGAAGATGCTGATGAGGAGGGTGGCTACGTTAAGTGCCACGATGAAGAGCCAGTTGAACTCCACCGGTACCGTACTTACGTAGTAAGTCTGGGCATCGAGTTTCACCATTCCCGTGAAATGCTGCATGGACAGAAGTCCCAATCCGATGACATTGCCCAGTAACATTCCCTTGCCGATGATGAATACGGCAAACCAGAGGAAGGTGTGGCGGATGGTCTTGTTGCGGGCACCCAGAGCTTTCATCACTCCAATCATCGAAGTGCGCTCCAGGATGATGATGAGCAATCCGCTGATCATCGTTACGCCTGCCACGATGAGCATCAGTCCCAGGATAATCCATACATTCAGGTCCATCAGGCTGAGCCATTGGAAGATGTTCGGATTCAGTTCCTTGATGGTGGCGCTGCTGTAGGTTTCTCCGTAATGATCTACGGTACGGTTCACCTTATTGATAACATAGTCTTCCGTCTCGTTGAGCTTGTCGAAGTCCTTCACGGTCAGCTCGGCACCGCTTGCCTGGTCATCCTCCCATCCATTCAGCTTCACGGCTGTATAGAGGTCGGTATAGACCATCAGTTCATCATACTTCTTGAGATTGGTCTCATAGATGCCCGCAATGGTGAACCGGCGCATTCTCACGCCCTGGTTGTCAATGAAGTAGGCGAAGATGCGCTCTCCGTTCTTCAGCTTCAACTTGTCTGCCATCAGCTTGGAAATCAGAATCTGGTTATGGCTGGCTTTGTCATCAAACTTCGGTATGCTTCCTTCCACCATGTTCTGATGGATGAAGGTAGAATCGAAATCCGGTCCCACACCCTTGAGCACTACGCCCAGGAAATCGTTGTCGGTCTTGAGGATTCCTTCTTTCATGGCAAAGCGCTGCACATGTTTCACTCCCGGAATCTTCTGGAGCACCTTCACCATCGAGTCGTTCATCACCACCGGATACTGGTTCTGCTGCTGCAGGGTCATGAAGTCGGCCACCTGGATATGGCTTCCGAAGCCAATCACTTTGTCGCGGATGGTGTGCTTGAATCCCAGCACCACGCATACCGACATGATCATGATGGCGAGTCCGATGGCAACACCGGCTGTGGCAATATGAATAGCAGGGCGAGAAACCTTACGTTTGTCGCCCTGATCACGATATAATCTCTTTGCTATAAACAGAGGAAAATTCATCTTTTGTAATGTTGAATGTTGAGTGTTGAATGTTGATAGTTGAATGTTGAGTGTTGATAGTTAATTTAATCTTTGTGTCCGTTAGGCAACTCAACATTCAACACTCAACATTCAACATTGTTATAGTCCTTCATCCTCCACTCTTCCCGGATAAGCCTCCAGTGCCTTGGCAAGAACAATCAATGCGCGGTTCAGGTCGTCTTTCTTCAATACGTAGGCCATACGCACCTGGTTTCTTCCGGCACCAGGAGTGGTGTAGAAACCGGAGGCTGGAGCCATCATCACGGTCTCGCCCTCATATTCAAACTCTTCCAGACACCAGCGGCAGAACTTGTCTGAGTCGTCGATAGGCAACTTGGCTACGGTATAGAAGGCACCCATTGGGATTGGAGAGTAAACGCCCGGAATACGGTTGAGGCCGTCGATCAGACACTTGCGTCGCTCTACGTACTCATCATATACATCGCGATAGTACTCCTCGGGTGCATCGAGTGAAGCCTCGGCAACAATCTGACCGATCAGTGGAGGAGAGAGGCGAGCCTGACAGAACTTCATCACCGCCTTGCGGATCTCGGCATTCTTGGTAATCAGGGCACCCACACGGATACCACACTCGCTGTATCGCTTGGATACAGAGTCGATGAGCACGGTATTCTGCTCGATACCCTCCAGGTGCATCGCACTGATGTAAGGGCTGCCGGTATAGATATACTCGCGGTAAACCTCATCAGAGAAGAGGTAGAGATCGTACTTCTTCACCAGGTCGCGAATCTGGTTCATCTCTCTGCGGGTATAGAGATAACCGGTAGGGTTGTTCGGGTTACAGATCAGGATGGCACGGGTGCGCTCATTGATGAGTTCCTCAAACTTCTCCACCTTAGGCAGGGAGAAACCTTCCTCGATGGTTGTGGCGATGGTACGGATCTTGGCACCTGCCGAGATGGCGAACGCCATATAGTTGGCGTATGCAGGTTCTGGCACGATGATCTCGTCTCCTGGGTTCAAGCAACTCATGAAAGAGAAGAGCACAGCCTCAGAACCTCCCGATGTGATGATGATATCATCGGCAGTTACGTTGATATTGAATTTCTTGTAATAATCTACTAGCTTCTCACGATAACTGAGATAGCCCTGACTTGGAGAATACTCCAAGATGGTGCGGTCGATGTGTTTCAGCGCATCGAGACCACACTGTGGAGTAGGCAGGTCAGGCTGACCAATATTGAGGTGATATACCTTTACTCCACGTTTCTTTGCTGCGGCAGCCAGTGGAGCCAACTTCCTGATAGGTGACTCTGGCATTTCAAGACCGCGTACAGATATTTCTGGCATCTTTTCTAAATAATTCTTTCTGTTATTAACCCTAGCAAGCAGTTTCCTCTTCCAGGCACGGTACTTACCCAGCCTTATCAGATGAAACAATATCTCGCAAATCGACTGCAAAGATACGTAATTTCATTGAAAATACGTAATAGATTGGGTTAAAATTTGATTTTTTAGTAAAAAACTCTTTATTCTGTTGTTCTTCTCCATTCTTTTTTATAACTTTGCATCATCTTTCGGCGCTTTCACCCTGCCTATCATATAATAGGTGGAAAGGGAAAAGGTGGTCAGGAAAAGGATAATAATACAAAGATTTTAAACATTAGTAAAAGGAAAAGAAATTATGAGAAGTAGAACAAGCACTTGGTTTGAGACAAAGGTTAAATATCAGAAGACAATGGAGGATGGCTCAGAAAAGGTGGTTTCTGAAGCTTACGTAGTTGATGCCCTGAGTTTCACCGAGGCAGAGAGCGCTATTATCGACGAGATGTCTGTCTATGTAAGCGGCGAGTTGAAGGTCAGCGGTATCGGTAAGGCTTGCTATGGAGAGATCTTCTTCAGCGATATTGATGATGACGACAAGTGGTACAAGGCTAAGCTCCAGTTCATCACCATCGATGAAAAGTCTGAAAAGGAGAAGCGCTCTAACGTTACATATCTCGTACAGGCTAAGTCTTTGGCCCGTGCACTCCGCTATATCGACGAGGTGATGGGCAAGACCATGATTGACTATGATGTAGTAGGCTTGAACGAGACCAAGCTGATGGATGTTTTCGAGCACCATGCTCCTGGCGACAAGAAGGAGGAGAAGAACGACGTGCCTGAGTACGAGCAGCAGAATCAGTAAAGAAAGGGAGGAAGAACTATGTATGATGTAAAAGGAAATCTTCATGAAGTGTTGGGCAGCTTGCCTGCAGGGGTTAGCCTTGTAGCCATCAGCAAGTTTCATCCCAACGAGTTTATTGAGGCGGCGTATGCCGAGGGGCAGCGCATCTTTGGCGAGAGCCATGAGCAGGAACTTGCCAAGAAGGTGGCTTCCCTGCCTAAGGATATCCAGTGGCATTTCATCGGTCATCTGCAAAGTAATAAGGTGAAGTACATTGCTCCTTATATCTCCATGATTGAGTCGGTGGATAGCCTGAAGCTCCTGAAGGAGATTAACAAGCAGGCTGCCAAGCACGACCGCGTGGTGAAGGTGTTGCTGGAACTGCATATTGCCGAGGAAGATACCAAGTCGGGGCTTTCGCTCAATGCCTGCCGTGAACTTCTGGAGTCTGGCGAGTGGAGAGAGATGCCTCATGTGCAGATATGCGGCTTGATGATGATGGCATCGAATACCGATGATGAACAGCAGATTGCCTCTGAATTTGATGAGGCTGCCAAGTTCTTCGATGAGGTAAAGGCAAAGTATTTCGCCGATGATGATGCCTTCTGCGAGCGCAGCTGGGGTATGAGCCACGACTATCATATCGCTGTCAAGCACGGCAGTACGATGGTGCGTGTGGGTACTACCATCTTCGGTCCTAGAATCTATTAAAAGAATATGAAAAATCCCTAGACGATTGCTGATATCGCCTAGGGATTTTTGTTTTATTCCTAATGGAAATTGTATCTGATGTTTTTAATGATTGTCTTCACTGTTAATGATGATTGTCTTCATCATTAATGGCATTTGTTCTTATCCTTAATGATAATCTATGTTCAATAGTGTTGAACCTATGTTCAGCACTGCTGAACTTAAGTTCAACACTATTGAACATACATTCAACGACGCTGAACGTAACTTTCTATTCATAGCGGAAGTTTTTTCCTCCTAGTATATTACCTTCTTTCCCTTATTGGTGATGTAAAGATGTCCCTTGAGAGGGGTGGCAATCTTCCTGCCTTCCAGGTCGAAGTATTCGGTAGGGGTAGAGGAAGCATCCTTGTCAAGAAGGGTGTTCTCGATATCCGTAGCCTTGAAGTCCTTGAGATAGTCGAAGCTGACGATGCCGGTAGCCTCATCCTTTGCGATGTTGTAGAGTGGACGGGTAGTCATCGTGCTCCAGTTGAACTTCACTTCTGTCAGACTGTTGATGTCGCTTCCATCCTTTCCTATTTTATAGGCAGGGAATGGATCATTCCAGCAGCTCTCCCAATATTGATTTGCCGTATATTTGTTATTGCCGATATTTGCCTGGTTGATGACCAGACCATCTGCAGGAACAATCGTTACTCTAGGAATACCGACTACATTATTAGGGCTGTCCGTGAGATGTACTTTATCGATATCGCTGTAATCGATGCGCCATACCAGCAAGCCGTATCCTGGAAGCGCCTTGTACCAACCTTCGTTTCTGATGTTCTGGAGGAGGAGAAATTCTCCCTTGGCTCTTTCCATCAACTCCTTCTTTTCCTGAGCCGTTGGGTCGGTTGTAGAGTAATTCTCGTTGATTCGGAAATTATCTTCGTTCACATCAGCCTCAATCTTGTAGGCTTTTGATGCCTGGTCGTATGGCTCCAGGGTGAGTTGCTGTGCCTGTGTATTATCGAGCGTAGTAGGGGTAGCCCATCCCATCAGCATCTTCTGCCATGGTGAATAAGGGGTAGGGCGGTAGCCGTTGTCAGTATATTCGCCTGCATCCATCACATCCCAGAACTCTGGTGACTGGTTGTCGGCATTCTTATACTCGGTATCGTAATGATCAGGCAAACCCATAGTATGAGAGAACTCGTGACAGAAGAGTCCGATGCCATTGATGGAAGGGGTTTTGGAATCTGGCGAACCGTTCAACTCGTTGTTGAGACCATAGCGGCAGATTCTGCAACCATTGTAAATCAGATATTCCTGTGGCATGATTTTGTTGCCTGCCACATTATATTTATAGAAATTGTCGGTACCCGATTTAGGCCAGAGATAGTCGTCGGAATTTCCGCTGATACTCTGCGAATAGCCGGCGTAGATGATGTAAATCAGATCTACGAACCTGTCGCCATTGTTGTCATATTTAGAGAAATCAACCTTGTCGGCAGCAGCCTGGGCACAAGCCTCGCTGATCATCTGCTTGAAATTCTGGTCGTTACCCTTTGAGTCATCCGTTCCGTAATAGGCAGATTTCTTGCTGATGGTATATGGACCTACGATGTCGAACTGTGGGGTGAATTTGCCCATGCTGCATTCCTTGAAATACTCCTTTACCGAACCGTAGTTGACATCTTCCTGGTTGAATACCGAAGCATCCTGGCTAGGTACTGCTGTGCCGAAATCGGCATTGAGGTAATGGTTGAAAGTGGCAACGGGATTGCTGCTCTTGAACTTCACATCCTGAAAATCTACCAGGATAACCAGCGCCTTGGGCGATCCTAAATGAGGAAAATAGGCTGGGGCTATTGATCCAATGCCGTTTGCTCTAGTCTTGAGAGTATTGATAACTGTAGCTTTTCGGGCATTGAGCGTCTCGGTAGAGATGATTTCGTATTTCCCGTTATCACTCTTCTTCAGCGGAGTGCCGTCGAGAAGCGAGTAATACGAAAAATGCTCATCTCCATGGAGAGTTGCTGATACGATGGTACCATCTACCAATTGTAATTGGGTGATACCTGGTTTCGCCTTGACTGCAAACATGGTAGTGGCAGACATCAAAGCGAGTGTTAGGCATAGGATAATCTTTTTCATCATTATTATGGATTAGTTACTGAATCATTATTATGGATTGGTTCTGGATCCCGCTTCAGAAGGGGCAATTATCTGAAATAGTATTGTCCCTTCTTCTGAGTCTGGTTTCCAAACTCGATGGCATGATGTGGACAATGGTGATAGCAGGTAAAGCAGGTGAGGCAATCCTTATGGTGCAGCCAGACTGGATATTCGCCATGTCCGCCCTTGATATCACCTACCGGACATACGTTGGCACAGATGCCGCACTTCACGCAACGGTCTTTCTCTACGTGGAAACGCTTGTCGGTGATGAGTACATTCTCGAAGAAACCACCTACTACCTTGGTGAAGAACCATGGGATAGGACCTTTGACCAATCGGCTGATGCCTTCCTTGCGGTCGAAGATTTCCTCACAGACTACGGCAAGTTCCTGTGCAGCATTCTCCTTCTTCCGGATTTCACGCTCCTTCGGATCCACATCCATGAACGGCAGACCGATGTACGATTCCGGCATGATGAGAGAGTAGGAGGATGATACTTCCGTAATGCCCAGAGCCTGAAGCGATGGGTTCAGGGAAATCACCTCGTTGAGATTCTCTATGGTTAGTCCGATGCTGTCGCCTGCCGTGCAGACGCAATAGGTGAAGGGGCGATTCTTCAGACAGTCATCGGCTTTCGCCTTGTTTCCGACAGTGGCATCAGATGGTTCTCTCAGAATCTTCATCTTGCAGATAAATTCCCTTACCAGTTTCGGCACACGCCATCCATGTACGGGGAAAACGAATCCGAGCCGTTCATTCTCTTTCAGAATAAACGGCTCGGCTAAGTTATGGCTTGAATCATCTGCCCTCATGTAAAGAGCGATGGATATCAAGTCTTCACGAGTAGCCGACGCCAGTTTCGACGCCGCCCACTTGGTATTTCCTGTTCCAGAAAAATAAAATATCATATCAAGCTTACTTCTTCTCGTTCATCACGCCTTCAATATAGATGCGTGACATCTCTACATTGCCATTGGTACGAACGGTGATGCTCTTCTTGAAATGACCAGGGAACATACCCTTGCCATTGTAGGTAACACTGATCTGTCCCTTCTGACCTGGAGCGATTGGCTGTTTGGTATAAGATGGCACGGTGCAACCGCAGCTAGCGATAGCCTGGTTGATGACGAGAGGCTTGTTACCCACATTGGTGAAGGTGAATACAGCCTTCTGCACAGGAGCGGTCTCTTCGAAGGTACCGAAGTTGTGCACTACCTTTTCAAACTTGATTTCTGCCTGAGCTGAGGCTGTTGCTACCATAGCTACGAGCATCGTCAAAGCCAATATGATTCTTTTCATCTTTATATCCTTTCTTTATTAAATTTACTTATTGATGTACCTTATTATATACTAATTATATGCTAATTGGATGCAAAAGTACATATAAAGTTTATTATAGCGCTACTTTTTTACATTATTTTATATAATTCTTAAGAAATTTACCAGTTAAGCTGGTTTTGTATGCGGCAACTTCCTCTGGAGTACCGGCTATCACGAGGTTACCGCCCTTGTCGCCACCCTCTGGTCCGAGGTCGATGATATGGTCGGCACACTTGATGACATCCAGGTTATGTTCGATAACTACCAAGGAATGACCTCGTTCTATCAGCGCCTGGAAAGCATGGAGCAGGCGCTTGATATCATGGAAGTGCAGACCGGTGGTTGGCTCATCGAAGATGAAGAGCGTAGGCGACTGGTCTTCCTTGCCGATAAAGTAGGCGAGTTTCACACGCTGGTTCTCACCGCCGGAGAGGGTGCTGGAGTTCTGACCGAGCTTGATATAGCCCAATCCAACCTCCTGCAGAGGCTTGAGTTTGCTGACGATGATGCGGCAGGCATCGAAATCGCCCACATGGTGCTGGAGTTTTTCATCGCTGAAGAACTCTATCGCCTCGTTCACGGTCATGTTCAGTACATCATTGATATTCTTTCCTCCGTAGTGTACCTCCAGGATATCGTGCTTGAACCGCTTTCCCTTGCATGCCTCGCAGGTAAGGGTGAGGTCTGCCATAAACTGCATTTCGATGGTTACGTATCCAGCTCCCTTGCATTCCTCGCATCTTCCGCCCTCGGTATTGAAGGAGAAGAATTGTGGGGTGAATCCCATCTGTCTGGCGAGTGGCTGGTTGGCAAAGAGGGTGCGGATGGCATCGTATGCCTTCAGATAGGTGGCAGGGTTGCTGCGGGTACTCTTGCCGATAGGGTTCTGATCTACAAACTCCACGTGCTTGATGGCATCCACATCGCCTTCCAACGAACTGTATTCGCCAGGGGCATCTGCCACCAGGTCTAGATGGCGGCGGAGGGCAGGATAGAGGATTCCCTTGATGAGGGAACTCTTGCCCGAACCGGATACGCCGGTGATGACGGTGAAGATGTTGAGCGGAATCCTTACATCGATGCCGCGGAGATTGTTCATTCGGGCTCCCTTGATCTCGATGGCCCTGTTCCATGCACGATGACTGGCAGGAACGGCAATCTCCTCCTTGTGGGTGAGATACTGGATGGTATGGCTCTCCGGGAATTTCTCCAGAAGGGCTTTCTGCTGCTCTGGGTCGGTAGATGAGTATTCGGATGAAGGACCCGCATATACCAGTCTTCCACCCAGTCTTCCTGCCTCCGGACCGATATCGATGAGATAATCGGCAGCACGCATGATTTCTTCGTCATGCTCAACCACTACCACGGTGTTGCCCAGCTGCTGCAACTCTCTCAGTACCTTGATGAGTCGGTCGGTATCTCGGCTATGGAGTCCGATACTTGGCTCGTCGAGGATATACACGCTGCCTACCAGCGAAGAACCGAGACTGGTGGTGAGGTTGATGCGCTGGCTCTCTCCTCCGGAAAGGGAGTTGGAGAGACGGTTGAGGGTGAGATAGCCAAGTCCCACATCCAGAAGGAATTGCAGTCGGTTGGTAATCTCGGTCAAGAGTCGCTTGCCCACTTCCCGCTCATGCTCTGTCAGTTCCAGCTTCTGGAACCATGCGCTGAGATTGGTAATCGACATATCTACCAGCTCGGTGATGCTCTTTCCGCCAATCTTCACATAGTTGGCTTCCTTCTTGAGTCGGGTGCCATGGCAATCCGGACAGATGGTCTTGCCGCGGAATCTGCTCAGCATCACGCGGTATTGTATCTTGTACTGGTTCTCCTTCACCATTCTGAAGAATTCGTCGATGCTCACCCGGTCGTGCGGGTCGCGCTTCTTATCCGAAGGCAATCCATGCCAGAGCCAGTCTTTCTCCTTCTGGGTGAGTTCGTAGTAAGGCTTGAAGATCGGGAAGTTGTATGGCTCCGCACGTCGGATGAATTCCTTGAGCCACATACCCATCTTCTCTCCACGCCAGCATACCACGCATCCATCGTAGAGACTCATGGAAGTGTTTGGGATGACGAGCTTCTCGTCGATGCCGATGACGCTTCCGAATCCCTCGCAGGTAGGGCAGGCACCCAATGGGGAATTGAAGGCAAACATGTTGTCGGTTGGTTCCTCGAAGGTGATGCCGTCGGCTTCGAACCGGGTAGAGAAATCGTAGCTGATATTGCTCGGCAGGAAGAGGAGACGGCAGGCACCGTCGCCCTCGTAGAAAGCAGTCTCGGCTGAATCGGTGAGGCGGCTGATGTCATCCTTCTCGTCGCTTACCGAAGCACGGTCGATGACGAGGAAGATATCCTCCGGCTTGGCATTGCCCTGGAAATCGTCTATGCGGATGAATTCACCTTTCACCAGAATGCGTGCGTATCCCTCCTGAAGATACATCTCCAGTTGCTTTTCCAGGCTTCTGCCTTCTACGATATGTAAAGGGGCAAGGATTACAAACTTGGTGCCCTTGGAAAACTGTCGGGTGCAGGCGAGCACATCCTCGGTAGTATGGCGCTTCACTTCCTGTCCGCTGATAGGCGAATAGGTTTTGCCGATACGGGCGAAGAGCAGGCGCAGGTATTCGTAGATTTCCGTGCTGGTGCCCACGGTGGAACGTGGGTTGCGGGAAATCACCTTCTGCTCGATGGCGATGGCAGGAGGTAATCCCTTGATGAAATCACATTCCGGTTTGCTCATTCTGCCCAGAAACTGGCGGGCATACGAAGACAGCGACTCCACATATCGGCGCTGTCCCTCGGCATATAAGGTGTCGAAAGCCAATGAAGACTTGCCCGACCCGGAGACACCCGTGATGGCAACAAACTTGCCTTGCGGTATCTTCACGTCGATGTTCTTCAGGTTGTTGGCTCTCGCCCCCTTGATCTCTATATATTTCTCTTTCCCCATTTTCTTTTTATTACTTTTAAGATTAGGACTTGGGACCTATTTACCTTTTTACCCTTTATTCGTGGTGATAAGGTTCACCTTTTATAATAGTACATGCGCGATAGAGCGCTTCAGTAAAGATGAGGCGTACCATCTGATGCGAGAAGGTCATCTTGGAAAGGGAGATCTTCTCGTTGGCGCGGTCATATACAGCCTGTGAGAAACCGTAGGGACCGCCGATGACAAACACGAGTCTTCTGGCAGTAGCCTGCTTGCGCTCTATCCATTTGGCAAACTCGATGCTTCGGAACTCCTGTCCGTGCTCATCCATCAGCACCACGGTGTCAGATGGCTGAATCAGTTTCAGAATCAGTTCGCCCTCCCGTTCCTTCTGCTGCTGTTCGCTGAGGCTCTTGGTGTTCTTGAGTTCAGGAATCGTTGTTATATTGAAGGACATATAGTGGGTGATGCGCTCGGCATAATCCTTGATGCCCGCAATAAAATGCTTGTTTACGGTCTTACCGACCAATATCAGTTCAGTTTTCATTTTTTATAGTATCCTTTCTTTTCCAACTTCGGGTTTTTAGGGAACCATCCCTTCTCGCAGCGTTCTTTCTGTTCGAAGAGTTCCCCGATGCTCCAGAGACAGGAAGCACCCAGCACACCGAGAAGGGCAGAGTAGAGAACATTCGCAACCAGGAAGGCTGCACCCACGCTGATGATACCCGCAACCAGGAACACCCACCAGTAGCGGGTGCCCGTATGATATTCTACCTTGATGACAATAGGGTGGAAGAGTCCTATTATTAAAAAGGTGGAAACGGCGATGATAACGCCCGTATAATATATTTCCATAAGCTTCTTTTTAATTACTTTTTTGTTTCAATGTGCAAAAATACAAAAAAAACTGCAATCTTGTTTGGTTTCTCGAATATTTTATATATCTTTGTACGCAAAAAGAGAAATATTGTGCTGTTTTCGGGCACAACCCTCTGATAGAATAATATTAATAACAAAATAGAATCAAACTATGGCTAATAACGCAGAATTGATTAAGCAGTGTGAAGAAAGAGCACAGCAGTGGCTCACACCTGCTTTTGACGAAGAAACTCGTAACGAAGTAAAGGCAATGCTCGAGGCTGAGGATAAGTCAGCACTCGTAGATGCTTTCTATCAGAACCTGGAGTTCGGTACTGGTGGTTTGCGCGGTATTATGGGCGCAGGTACCAACCGTATGAATAAATATATCGTTGGTATGGCTACACAGGGCTTTGCTAACTACATCCTCAAGGCTTTCCCTGGTGAGGAGAACCTTTCTGTTGTTGTAGGCCATGACTGCCGTAACAACTCTCGTCTCTTCGCAGAGACTGTTGCTGCCATCTTCTCTGCTAATGGTATCAAGGCTTATCTCTTCGAGAGCCTCCGTCCTACACCAGAGATTTCATTCGCTATCCGCGAGCTCGGTGCCAAGGCTGGTGTCAACGTTACTGCTTCTCACAACCCTAAGGAGTACAATGGCTACAAGGCTTACTGGAGCGATGGCGCTCAGGTGCTGGCTCCACACGATACCGGTATCATCGAGGAGGTGAACAAGGTTACTATCGACCAGGTGAAGTTCGAGGCTAACTGGGATAAGATCCAGATCATCGGTGGTGAGATGGATTACGACTATATGACTGCAGTTCATTCTGCTATGATCGACCAGAATGTCATCCTCCGCCAGAAGGACCTCAACATCGTTTACTCTGCTATGCACGGTACAGGTCGTGTCATCGTTCCTCTCTGCTTGCGTTCTTGGGGCTTCCAGAACATCAATGTGGTTCCTGAGCAGATGGTTGTAGATGGCAATTTCCCAACAGTGGTTTCTCCTAACCCGGAGAATGCTGAGGCAATGACTCTCGGTATGAAACTCGGTACCAAGTTGAACGCTGACCTCGTGGTTGCTACTGACCCTGATGCCGACCGCCTCGCTATCGTTTGCCGCGATGACAAGGGCGAGTGGATGATCATCAACGGTAACCAGACAGCCATGATGTTCTGCTACTACATCATTGAGAACAAGAAGAAGTTGGGCAAGTTGAAGCCAACAGACTTCCTCGTAAAGACCATCGTAACAACAGAAGTTATCGCTGAGATTGCCAAGAAGAACAACGTAGAGTTGCGCGACTGCTACACCGGTTTCAAGTGGATTGCACGCGAGATTGCTATCTCTGAGGGCAAGCAGCAGTACATCGGTGGTGGTGAGGAGAGCTTCGGTTTCTTGCCATACGATAAGGTACGCGATAAGGATGCTCCTGCATCTATCTGCCTGATTTGCGAGATTGCTGCCTGGGCTAAGGATCAGGGCAAGACTCTCTACGACCTCCTGATGCAGATCTATGCAGAGTACGGCTTCAGTAAGGAGTTTACTGTAAACGTAGTTCGCCCAGGTAAGACTGGTGCCGACGAGATCAAGCAGATGATGGCTGACTTCCGTGCTAACCCTCCACAGGAGTTGGGTGGCAGCAAGGTGGTTACCTGGAAGGACTACCAGAGTCTGGAGGTGAAGCATGCTGACGGCAGCGTAGAGAAGCTCGATATGCCTGCTACAAGCAACGTGCTCCAGTGGTTCTGCGATGACAATACCAAGATCAGCGTTCGCCCTTCTGGTACAGAGCCTAAGATCAAGTTCTATATTGAGGTAAAGGATCCTTCATTCAAGTGCGCTGGCTGCTACAACCGCTGCACAGCTGCTGCTATGGATAAGATCGAGGCTATCAAGAAGAGCTTGAACCTGGATTAATAAAAGCAATTGAACTTTATATGAATGTGTGGGGGGTGAAATCTTCGCTTGCACATTCCTCTGAAAGATATTTTTTGATGCATTATTTATCTCCAACTTTGAATAATGCAATTTCCCGGCGAGAAGTCATCCTGACTTCTCGCCATTTTGAATTTGATAGGTATATGGATAATAAGAGAAAGATTATTGCCCTTTTAATGGGACTCTCGCTAGGAGGTCAGTCTGTCTATGCCCAAGGGTATAGTTCTGGCAACGTGTCTCTGTTTTGCTCGCCCGATACACTCAGGGGTGTCCAGATAGGTGCCTTTTCCAGTGTGGTGCGCCAGCAGATGCGTGGTGCGAGCCTGGCTGGTATCATCAATTCGGTGGGCGATGATATGCGCGGCGTGCAGATTTCGGGTGTTTCCAATGTGGTGAAAGGTGGCAATGGCATGCAGCTATCTTTATTTAATAATGTATCCAGTTCTCCGTTCCGCGGTGTGCAGCTGAGTGGACTTTCCAATGTTTCCATGGGTATGAAGAGAGGCTTGCAGATTGCTGCTGCCAACGTCAGCTCTTCCTATATGCGTGGCTTGCAGTTGGGCGGCTACAATTATGCTGATACCCTGAATGGTTCTCAGATAGGTTTGTTCAATGTCTGCGTCCGTCATCCTCGTGGTGTGCAGATTGGTGTCATCAATTATAGTCAGGATACCATAGCACATAAGATCGGATTGGTGAATGTAAACCCCAAGACGCGTATTGACTATATGTTTTATGGCGGCTCTGCTACCAAAGCCAATCTTGCCGTCAGATTCCGTAACCGGAGTACGTATAATATCCTGGGTATCGGAACTCATTACTTTGGATTGGATGAGAAGTTTTCGGGAGCCTTGTTCTATCGCATTGGTCAGTATTTCCAATTATCGCCTAAATTCTCCCTGAGTGGTGATCTCGGATTCTATCACGTTGAATCATTCCAGGAACATTCGCAGGATAAGCCGGAACGGCTCTATTCGCTGCAGGCTCGCATCAATGCCGACTATCAGTTGGGCAGATATACCAGTGCCTTTGCCTCTGTGGGTTATGGGGATACCCATTATTATCATGGTGGCAGGTATCGCCGTCGTGCCATTGTTGAAGCAGGCTTGGCTGTGCGCCTCCAGCGCGCATCATCTTTTGGGAATGTCTCTGCCAGGAAGGAGAATGAATATGATATGGAGGCATGGAAGGAAGGTACGATCTTTGCCTTCGATGATCCGGAACGACAGAAGAAGCATCCCTGGAAGGCTGCACTGGAAGCTTTTGCCATCAATGTGGGGGTGCAATGCTTCGACCAGTTTGTGATGAACGAGGAGTTTGCCAAGATTTCCTTCCATAGCATCAAGCACAATATAGAAACGGGATTTGTCTGGGATAACGACCAGTTCTCTACCAATCTGTTTGCCCATCCATATCATGGCGGACTCTATTTCAATGCAGCAAGAAGTCATGGTATGAATTTCTGGGAATCGGTGCCATACTCTTTCTGTGGAAGTTTGATGTGGGAGACTACCTGCGAGATAGAACCGCCTGCCATCAACGACCTGATGGCTACTACTTTTGGCGGTGTTGCCATCGGAGAGGTGACGCATCGTGTGAGCAATCTGGTATTTGATGACCGCCTGTCTGGTTTCCCTCGTTTCATGCGAGAGTTTCTGGGAACCCTCATCTGTCCGATCAAGGGATTGAATCGAATCTTGAGTGGCGATGCCTGGCGGGTGAGAGGCAAATATTATAAATATCACGATTACCAGCGCAGTCCTGTCAGTTTCTCTCTGTCGGCAGGTTACAGATACCTCGCAGACAATAATACTCTGTTTCGTGGTGAGGGCAATCCATACGTCCGTTTCAATCTGGTTTATGGCGATCCGTTTGATGGCGAAACCACCAAGCCATACGACTACTTCACATTGGATGCCACTTTCGGCTTGAGCAGCAACCAACCTTTGATTACCGGTCTGCATCTTCTGGGAAGACTGTGGAGCGTACCGGTGGAGGTGAGCAAGGGCACGGAGATGGAGTTCGGTATCTTCCAGCACTTCAACTATTACGATTCGCAGCCGGTGAAGGATGGTACCAGTCTGGTGCCTTACCGTATATCCGAGGCAGCCTCTTTTGGTCCTGGTATCATCTACCGCTTCCCTCAGGTGGGCAATCTCACCAGGTTTGAGCAGCGTGTCTTCCTGGATGGTATCCTGCTGGGTGGAAGCCTTACCGATTATTATAATGTGATAGACCGCGACTACAATATGGGTAGCGGTTATAGTGTGAAGGCTATCAGTTTCATGGAGTTCGGCAAGGTAGCCACCTTCCAGATAGGTGCCGACTATTATCGCATCTTCACCTGGAAGGGATATGAGGGAAAGGATCTGGCGACAACCGATCCGCTCTATCTCAACGCCCAGGGCGACAAGGGAAATGCATCTCTGCTGGTGCTGAATGCCCGCTTCGGTCTGGCGCTGTCCAATCGGCTGAACCTGGACTTCAATGTGTCCAACTATTGGCGTGATACCCATTACTCATATCATGATGATGTAACGTCTAAAACCTTTGATATGAGTCTGGGGTTGCAATACAAGTTCTAAGGAGCAGTTGTCTTATTAGTAGAAATTTAGCAGAAATTAAGGGTGCAAAGGTAAACGATATACATAAAATTGTAGAAAAAACGCAAAAAGTTTTGCATATTTTCTGGATTTATATTACCTTTGCACCCATATTTCAAACATAAAACATAGAATTATACTCTTATGGGAGGCATTTTCGGAACTATTTCCAAGAAAAGCTGTGTCGCAGACCTTTTCTACGGCACCGACTACAACTCACATCTCGGTACACGCCGAGGCGGTTTGGCAACCTACAGTAGTGAGAAGGGCTTCGTGCGCTCTATCCACAACTTAGAAAGTTCTTATTTTAGAACGAAGTTTGAACCTACACTCGACAAATTCGAGGGTGCGACATCGGGTATCGGTGTGATTAGCGATACTGATGCGCAGCCATTGATTATGAATTCTCATCTTGGTCGCTTTGCCATTTGCACAGTAGCCAAGATATTAAATAAGGATGAACTTACTCAGTACCTGCTGGATAAGAACATGCACTTTGCAGAGATGTCTTCAGGAAGTACCAACCCAACCGAGTTGGTGGCTCTTCTCATCATCCAGGGCAAGAATTTCCGCGAGGGAATCGAGAACGTATTCCATCATATCAAGGGTTCCTGCACCATGATGATCCTTACAGAGGATGGCATCATCTGTGCCCGCGACAGTTGGGGACGTACACCTATTATTATAGGTAAGAAGGAGGGTGCTTATGCAGCTTCCAGTGAGACTACCTCATTCCCTAACCTCGGCTTCGAGACAGCATACGAGGTAGGCCCTGGAGAAATCATGAAGATTACTGCTGAGAGTATGGAGCAGATTCGTCCTGCCAACAAGAAGATGCAGGTTTGTTCTTTCCTCTGGGTATATTATGGATTCCCAACATCAACCTACGAGGGCAAGAATGTAGAGGAAGCCCGTTTTACCAATGGATTCAATCTTGCCAAGACAGATGATGTAGAGGTAGATTGTTGCAGCGGTATTCCTGATTCTGGTACAGGTATGGCAATGGGATATGCTGCCGGTAAGGATGTGCCTTATCAGCGTTGCATTGCCAAATATACTCCTACCTGGCCTCGAAGCTTTACTCCTAGCAACCAGAGCATGCGCTCTTTGGTAGCTAAGATGAAGCTGATTCCTAACAAGGCTATGTTGAAGGGTAAGCGTGTGTTGTTCTGCGATGACAGTATCGTGCGTGGTACCCAGCTCCGCGATAATGTGAAGGGGCTCTTCGAACAGGCTGGTCTGAAGGAGTGCCACATGCGTATCGCTTGTCCTCCATTGGTTTATGGCTGTCCTTTCATTAACTTTACTTCTTCCAAGAGTGATATGGAGCTGATTACCCGTAGAATCATCGAGAAGTTTGAGGGCGATGCCAACAAGAATCTTGAGAAGTATGCTACTACTGGTTCTCCTGAATATCAGAGAATGGTGGATGAGATTGCCAACCAGCTTGGATTGACTACATTGAAGTTCAATACCATCGAGCAGCTTGTAGCTGCTATCGGTTTGCCTAAGTGCCAGGTATGCACCCACTGCTTCGATGGCAGTAGTGCTTATACCTTGAATGAATTTGCAGACGAAGATTAAAATATAAAATCCCGATTTCCTGAACTTTGCATCTTGTGAGCAAAGTCCCGGAAATCGGGATTCTTGTATTATTTCTTCTGCAGCAAGGGTGCCAGGAATTTGTAGGTATAGCCCTTCTTGCTCTTTACCATTTCTTCCGGTGTGCCGGCAAAGAGGAGCTGACCGCCACCTCGTCCACCTTCGGGACCCATATCAATGAGCCAGTCGGCGAGCTTGATGACATCCAGGTTGTGCTCGATGATAATCACCGTATTGCCTCTATCTACCAGTTTCTGAAGTACATCCATCAGAATGCGGATGTCTTCGAAATGAAGACCGGTGGTAGGTTCATCCAGGATGTAGAGCGTCTTGCCGGTATCGCGCTTGGAAAGTTCGGTAGCAAGTTTCACACGCTGGCTTTCTCCGCCCGAAAGGGTAGTGGAGCTTTGTCCCAACTTGATGTAACCCAATCCTACACTCTGTAAAGCCTTGATCTTGTTGAGTATCTGAGGCACGTTCTCGAAGAACTCTACTGCCTGGTTGATGGTCATGTCCAGTACATCGGCGATGCTCTTTCCCTTGTATCTTACCTCCAGCGTTTCACGGTTGTAGCGTTTGCCGTGGCATACCTCACAAGGAACATAGACATCTGGTAGGAAGTTCATCTCGATGGTCTTGTATCCATTTCCGCCACAGGCTTCGCATCTGCCACCCTTCACGTTGAAGGAGAATCTGCCTGGCTTGTAACCACGGATCTTGGCTTCTGGAAGCCCCACAAACAGCGAGCGGATGTCGCTGAACACGCCTGTGTAGGTGGCAGGATTACTGCGGGGGGGTCTGCCGATCGGACTTTGATCAACATTCACTACCTTGTCGATATTCTCGATACCCTCGATGCTGTCGTACGGCATCGGCTTTTTCAGGGAGCGGTAGAAGTGCTGGGAGAGGATAGGCTGCAGGGTTTCATTGATCAGTGTTGATTTGCCCGAACCGCTGACTCCCGTTACCACGATGAGCTTGCCGAGCGGGAACTCTACATCCACTCCCTTCAGGTTGTTGCCCCTGGTTCCACGGATGGTGATGCTCTTGCCGTTTCCCTCGCGGCGATGTTCAGGAATCTCTATTGCCATCTTGCCATTCAGATACTGGGCAGTGATGGTGTCGGTCTTCAGCATCTCTTTCGGAGTACCCTGGAAAACCACTTCGCCTCCCTTTCTGCCTGCCTTCGGACCGATATCTACAATCCAGTCAGCAGCTCGCATCATATCCTCATCATGTTCTACTACGATGACGGTGTTACCCAGGTCGCGCAATTCTTTCAGACTGTTGATGAGTCGCTCGTTGTCTCGCTGGTGCAGACCGATACTTGGCTCATCGAGGATGTAGAGCACATTGACGAGCTGGCTGCCAATCTGGGTAGCAAGACGGATGCGCTGGCTTTCACCACCAGAGAGTGATGCCGACTGGCGATTGAGTGAGAGATAGTTCAGACCCACATCGAGGAGGAAGTTGACACGTGAGCGCAACTCCTTGATGATTTCGTGAGCCACCTTCGCCTTCATGGCAGGGAGGTGAGCTTCCACCTGTTCGAGCCAGTCGCGCAGTTCGTCGATGTCGAGGTTGGCAACTTCCGAGATATTCTTGTTCCAGATGCGGAAGGCGAGCGATTCCTTCTTGAGTCGCTGTCCATGGCACTCCGGACATTCGATGGTAGAGATAAACTGGTCAGCCCATTTCTTTCCTGCTGCACTCTCGTCATTCTCTATCACCTTCTGCAGATAGTCGATGATGCCATCGTATGCGCAGAAGTAATCCGAAGAGGTATGCACCTTCTCTTTAACGATCTTTACGTTTTCCAGTGAACCATAGAGAATTTCCTGCATGGCATCACCCGGAATCTCAGCGATAGGAGTCTTGAGATTCAGATCATATTTCTCGAGCAAAGACTCAATCTGCCAGAAAATCATCTGGTTCTTGTATTTGCCGAGAGGGGCGATTCCACCTTCGTAGATGCTCAGGCTGTCATCCGGAATCACCTTCTTGATATCTATCTGGTTAACCTTTCCCAGACCCTTGCAGTGAGGGCAGGCACCTTCCGGCGAATTGAACGAGAACATATTAGGTGCCGGATCCTGGTAGGCTATACCGGTAACTGGATCCATCAGGCGTTTTGAGAAGTTCTTACCCGTCTTTTCCCCTTTCTCTATCACCATCACCATGCCATCGCCCTGCTTCATGGCGGTAGCTACGCTCTTGCGGATGCGTTCCTCATCGGCTTCCTTCACCACGAGCTTGTCGATGACAACTTCTATGTTGTGCATCTTGTAGCGGTCGAGCTTCATTCCGCTTACCACTTCCTGGATTTCTCCATCCACACGTACATAGAGATAACCTTTGCGGCACATACTCTCGAAGAGTTCGCGATAATGTCCCTTGCGCTGGCGAATCAGAGGAGCCAGCAGGAAGATGGCCTTTCCGGCATATTCATCGAGAATCATATCGATGACCTGTTCTTCGGTGTATTTCACCATCTCTTCACCGCTGCGGTAGCTGTAGGCTGTACCGGCACGGGCAAAGAGCAGACGGAGATAATCGTAAATCTCTGTTGTGGTACCTACGGTAGAACGAGGGTTCTTGTTGGTGGTTTTCTGCTCGATGCTGATGACCGGACTCAGACCGGTAATCTTATCTACATCCGGGCGCTCCATATTGCCCAGGAAGTTGCGGGCATAGGCAGAGAATGTCTCGATATAACGGCGCTGTCCTTCGGCAAAGATGGTATCGAAAGCCAATGACGACTTGCCCGAACCCGAAAGACCGGTTATCACGGTGAGGGAGTCGCGTGGAATCTCAACATCAATGTTCTTGAGGTTGTGTACTCTTGCGCCCCATACATTTATCTTTTCTTCTTCAGAAAACTTATCTTCTTCTATTTTTCCTTCTTCTGAAATCATAATCTTTACTGTTCCTTCTTTCTAAAACTTTAAACTTACCTGCAAGGCTATCATCTTCTTCTTTCTGATAGTTGCTTGTGGATTCTTCTTAATAGCTGCTTGTAGATTCCTCTTAATAGCTGCTTGTGGATTCAGAGAATCCTCTGAGCAGATTGACATCTCTTTTAATCTGATAGGTCTTGCCATCTGCTCCTTTTGCCTTGACCAGACAGAAATAGACTCCTTCCTTTACCGGCTTTCCCTTGTAGGTTCCATCCCATCCCATGGCAGGGTCGCTCCACTCAAAGAGTTTCTGTCCCCACCTATTATATATATAGGCGTGAAACTCCTTGATGTTCTGGTAACCCTCCTTGGGCTTGTAGATGTCGTTGATGCCATCTCCGTTTGGCGAGAATGCGTTCGGCATCAGGAGGACACTGGTCTGCGTGCCTTCCTCATCTCCGAATTCTTCCTGTGCCATCAATGGAGGGGTAAAAAGTGCCAATAAGGCACCAAGTAATCCTATTTTTTGTCTCATTTTGCAAATTATTTGTGCAAAGATAATAAAAAGCTGAGAGATATTGCGCTAGATGCGAGATTTTTTGTATTTTTGCAGGAGAAAACTTTAAATCATGTCGGTTACGGCAAGATTTTAGGATCATATAAACATTAAAAACAGGAAGATATGATAAGAAACATAAGATATTTCTTGATGATTGTGGGGCTCATGCTCAGTGTTGGTATCTTTGCTCAGACAACGAAATGGCGAGACATCTACACAGTGAAGAAAAAGGATACTATTTTTGGTATTGCCAATAAGTATGGATTGAGTCTGCCGGAACTGATGGAGGCAAACCCTGAGATGAAGCAGGAAGGTTACATGCTCCAGAAGGGAACTACCCTCTTTATTCCTTTTGCCAGCGACCAGCAGAATCCTAATGCGCCTAAAAAGGCACAGAAGGAGGATAAGAATGCTGTTGCTTCCAGCAAACCGGCTGTAGCAGGAACCGCTGCCGCCCAGCAGAAGGTGGCGGCTAGTGATGCGGTGAAGATTGGCGTGATGTTGCCTTTGCATGATGTGGATGGTGATGGCAAGCGCATGGTGGAGTATTATCGTGGACTCCTGATGGCTTGCAATTATCTGAAAAAGAAGGGCATCTCTACCGATGTCCATGCATGGAACGTGCCGATAGATGCTGATATCCGTGCCACCTTGTTGCAGGAGGGTGCCAATACGTGTGATATCATCTTTGGTCCGCTTTATACCAAGCAGGTGGCTCCGCTTGCCGGCTTCTGCAAGACCTATGGCATCAAGCTCGTGATTCCTTTCTCCATCAGCGGTGACGATGTGGAGCGCAACAAGGAAATCTTCCAGGTATATCAGAGTCCTGAAACATTGAATGAATGCACCATCAAGGCTTTCCTGAACAGATTTACCAATGTGCATCCAATCTTTGTAGATTGCAATGATTCTACTTCTCGTAAGGGAGCTTTCACTTTCGGACTTCGCAAGGAGTTGGAGAAGAGAAACATCAACTATAGTATCACCAATGTGAGCTCAAGCATCGACCAGTTTGCCAAGGCTTTCCTGCCAAGCAAGCAGAATGTGGTAATACTGAATACGGGCCGTTCGCCACAGTTGACAGCCGTGCTCAACAAATTGGATGAGTTTGACAGCAAGTATCCGGGTGCATCTATCTCTCTCTTCGGCTATACAGAGTGGTTGATGTACGCCAAGTACAATCTGGAGCGATTCTATAAGTACGATACTTATATCCCTTCTACCTTCTATTACAATCCGGTAGCCGAAAGAACGCAGAACCTGGAGAAGGCATACGAGGGATGGTTCCATCAGCCGATGATGATTGCGCAGCCTCGCTTCGCCATCACGGGTTATGATCATGGTATGTTCTTCATCCAGGGTATCAAGAAGAAGGGCAAGGAGTTTACGGGTGAACGCCAGCAAGTGAACTATCAGCCAGTGCAGACTCCATTGCATTTCGTGAAAACGGCAAAGGGTGGATACAAGAATAAGAACTTCCAGTTGATTCACTATACCTTCAATCACCAGATTGAATCTGTGAATTACTAGGACCGGTAGTTTTTTATAGTTAATCGTTTATAGTAAGAAAAGAAAGAATGAATAAAGTCAAGATAGGGGCGCTGTTGATGGGACTTCTCCTTTGGGGAGGACTCTCGGCACAGGCTCAGATAGGTGAGCATCGCAACGATTTTTCCATCGGATTCAACGGTGGCTATGTGCTCAGCTCTGTAGGATTCGAACCGGAGGTTCAGCAAAAACAGCATGGAGGAATGACTGCCGGACTCTCGATGAAATATACTTGCGAGAAGTACTTCAAGACCATCTGTTCCATCTATGCAGAGGTCAACTATGCCAAGGTGGGATGGAAAGAGGATATTCTCGACATCGATAACAAACCTGTCATCATCACCGAAACCAAGCAGCCGATGGCTTACAGCCGTACCATCAATTATATCCAGGTACCCGTTTTCGCTCACTTGGCTTGGGGCAGGGAAGAGAGAGGCTTGAACATCTTCGTGAATGCCGGTCCGCAGTTCGGACTCTACCTTAACGATTCTCAGACTACCAACTTCAACGTGAAGGATATGCCTAAGACAGATAATGACCGGGTAAGTATGGTAGTGGCACAAGATACGATGGCGGTAGAGAACAAACTGGATTATGGTATCGCTTTGGGCTTGGGTGCAGAGTACAGTATCCCGAAAGTGGGACACATTCTGGCTGAGGCTCGCTACTATTATGGACTGGGTAATATCTATGGTTCATCCAAACGAGATTATTTCGGAAAAAGTAACTACGGACAGATAGTGTTCAAGGTATCTTATCTCTTTGATATTTCAAGAACGAAGAATGTGAAGAGAAAGTAACTTCCGGCGATGGTTATAGAAAAATAAGTAATAATATAAAATGAGTACAACAGAAAAAATTCAGATTAAATTGAGCGACTCGAAGTCAGCTCGCTGGACAGTCCTCTTCATCGTGAGCGTCACGATGATGTTCGGTTACTTTTTTACAGATGTAATGTCTCCATTGGAGCCACTCCTGACAGCTGTCAAGGGGGCTGAGAATGGTCTTGGACTCGGATGGAGTTCGGATGAGTATGGCTTCTTCTCTGGAGCCTACGGATACTTTAATGTATTCCTCCTCCTCCTCTTCTTCGGTGGTCTTATCCTCGATAAGTTCGGCATCCGTTTTACGGGTATCCTCTCAACCGTTTTGATGTTTGGAGGAGCCTTGTTGAAATGGTATGCTGTTGGTCATGAGTTTGCCGGATCAGTAGTAGTACCATTCTTCGGTACTTACAGTACACAGGTAGTGATCGCTGCACTTGGCTTTGCCATCTATGGCGTGGGCTGCGAGATATGCGGTATCACAGTGAGCAAGGTCATTGTGAAATGGTTTACGGGTCATGAGTTGGCTCTGGCAATGGGAGTACAGGTGGCTACGGCTCGTTTGGGAACTGCCGCTGCCCTTGGCTTTTCTCTTCCTTTTGCAAAGGCAATGGGCGGTGTGTCTGCTTCTATTGCTTTGGGTGCAGTTTTGCTTTGTGCCGGTGTACTTGTTTTTCTTGTATATTGTGTGATGGACAAGAAGGAGGATGCTTCTGCAGCAGCTGTAGCTACTGAGCCGGAAGAAGGTTTCAAGTTTTCAGACTTGGGTGGTCTGTTCAAGACAACTGGTTTCTGGTATGTGGCATTCCTTTGCCTGATGTTCTATGCAGGTGTATTCCCATTCCTGAAGTTTGCCACCAAGTTGATGATTTTCAAGTATGGTGTCGATACTAATTTGGCAGGTCTGATTCCTGCGATGTTGCCATTCGGTACTATCTTCCTCACTCCGCTCTTCGGTAGCATATACGACAAGTATGGCAAGGGTGCCACGCTGATGATTATCGGCAGTTGCCTCCTGACGCTGGTACACGTGATATTAGCCCTTCCACTTAACTCATGGGTGCTTGCCATCGTAATGATGCTCATCCTTGGCGTAGCTTTTGGTTTGGTACCATCTGCAATGTGGCCTTCTGTACCAAAGATTATCCCAATGAAACTCTTGGGCACTGCATACGCCCTTATCTTCTATATTCAGAACATTGGACTGGCTCTTATTCCAGTATGGATCGGTAAGGTGAATCAGGCTAATACGGGTGCCGATGGTGTCATCGACTATACAGAGACGATGACCATATTTGCAGCCTTTGGTGTGATTGCTATTGTCATCTCCTTCCTTCTCTTGTTGGAAGATAAGAGAAAGGGCTATGGATTACAGCAGCCTAATGTGAAGAAATAATACTAACAGGAGATTTCCCTTCCAAGTTCACGGGGGAATCTCCATAAACTAAAAGAAAGGAAATAACCATGAACGCTACACCTGAATCATTGATTAAGGAATATGCTGACCCAATTGAGCAGCAGGAAATAGACAAGTTTATCTGTTCTGAAATGAGCAGGCAGATTCACCGATATATCAAGGGTATGTCGGGAACCAAACAGGCTATGCTCAAGTTTGAGGAAAAGCTGGCGAGCCTCTCTGTCACAGAGAAAGAGAAGGCGATTGCCAAGTATATTGATTTGAATCGCAAGGCTTTGGATGGACTGGATCTGAAGATGATTCTCGTCCGTTCGGTGGCTAACTACTGTGATACCTTCCAGTATATGCTTGACTTTGTGAACGACAAGCGTAAGATGGTGTTCTATTATCATCGCTTGAAGGAGAAGTATATCCGTTACCATGAGGTTTTCGAGGAGAACGGCAAATTTGGTATGAAGGATCATCAGGGCAACGTGATGCTTCAGCCTGTCTATGATTTCCTCCGCACTTGCTATATATATAATGATGACCTGAGTATCATGCCGGTTATTGCCGAAAAGAATGGCAAGATGGGACTCGTGATGCCTGACGGAAAGGATACCATCGTGGCTGATTTCCTTTATGATGAAATCTGTCTGAGAGATGAGTATCCATATTTCGAGGCGGTGAGAGACGGAGTAAACGGATTGATTGATAAGTTCGGAAACTTCGTTAACAATTAATTGTTAATAAAGCTTTTGCCCTTTAAGGGCGTGTGTGTAAAAAGAGAAAGGGCAATCAGATTGGAATGAACCAACTGATTGCCCTCTTTACTTTCGTTGCTATGAGCAACTTAGTTTTATCTAATTATCTCTCGTCTTCAAACCCTAGTGAAGTTTTCTCTCGTCTTCAAACTCTTGTGAAGAAAAGCAAAAGAATTCTTCGTTCTTCGTTCTTCACTTAAATTATCCCAAGTATTTCATCAAGATCTTGATCTTTCCGCTTTCACGGAGCTTGATGATGCTCTTTTCGCGAATCTGGCGTACACGCTCACGGGTGAGGTTGAATTCGCTTCCGATTTCTTCCAATCCCTTCTCGTGGCAACCGATGCCATAGCAGTAGCAGAGAATTTTGCGCTCGCGCTCCTTCAATACTGTTGCCAGTACGCGCTGGAGCTCGCTCGCCATAGACTCGAAGTCAACACCCTTGTCGGTGCGGCTGTCGTCACCGGAAGCCATCACATCTACCATCGCATTGTCATCGTCATCACTACCGAATGGAGCATCGATACTCATGTGGTGGTTGTCTGCCTTGATGGTCTGGTCAATCTTGCTTTCCTCCATCTTGGTAATCTGTGCCAACTCTGCAACAGAAGGCTTGCGCTGGTTTTCCTGCTCGAACTTGCTGATTTCGGCGCTGATCTTGCTCAATGCACCTACCTGGTTCAAAGGCAGGCGAACGATACGGCTCTGCTCAGCGATAGCCTGGAGGATGCTCTGGCGAATCCACCATACTGCGTATGAGATGAACTTAAAACCACGAGTTTCATCAAATTTCTCTGCAGCCTTTACCAAACCGATGTTTCCCTCGTCGATGAGGTCTGTCAGACCCAAACCCTGATGCTGGTATTGTTTAGCAACAGATACAACGAATCGGAGGTTTGCCTTGACCAGTTTTTCCTTGGCACGCTCACCCTCACGACCGCCTTTGCGAATCTTCTGGGCCAGCTCAATCTCCTCATCAATAGAGACCATAGGTTCTCTACCAATCTCCACCAAGTACTTGTCGAGTGCTTCACTGGAACGATTGGTTATACTCTTGCTAATCTTAAGTTGTCTCATAAATATCCTTTTACCTTTCTTTTTTGTTTTAATCCAATATTTATACTGTCGGAATCCACCTTTACGGTTTCGGGCTGCAAAGGTACAAAAAAAAACGCAATCTTGTTGTAATAGAAATGGAAAACTTTTGCATTATTTGTCTGTTTTTTAGAAATTTAGACGTTTTTGAATATAAAAATGGTATTTGATATAACGATTTTTAGGCATTGAGTTTGAAATATGGAATAATTTGTGTATCTTTGCACAGAATTTGCGAGAAAAGAATAACTAAATAATAAAATTATAAAATAACAGAAAATTATGTTTGAAAATCAACCAAAAGGTCTGTGGGCCTTAGCTTTGGCTAACACGGGTGAGCGTTTCGGTTACTATACCATGCTTGCAGTGTTCTTGCTCTATTTGCAGGCTAACTTCGGTTTTGAAACCGGATTGGCAAGTACAATTTACTCTACCTTCCTGATGATGGTTTATTTCCTCCCTATCATCGGCGGTATCGCAGCCGACAAGTTTGGCTTTGGACGTATGGTTACCACGGGTATCTTCATTATGTTCATCGGCTACCTTGTGCTCTCGCTTCCTCTTGGAAAGGACACCGTTGCCATTGCTGCCATGGGCATTTCGCTTATCCTCATCGCTTTGGGTACCGGCTTGTTCAAAGGTAACCTGCAGGTGATGGTAGGTCGTCTCTACGACGAGCCACAGTATGCCAGCAACCGTGATTCCGGTTTCTCTCTCTTCTATATGGCTATCAACATTGGCGCCATGTTCGCTCCTACAGCAGCCATCAAGATTATGAAGTGGGCGCAGGAGAGTCTGAGCGTATCAGTTGAGGATTCATACCATTTTGCATTCGCTGTGGCATGTGCTTCGCTTATCATCAGTATCGCCATCTACTATGCCTTCAGCTTCACCTACAAGCACGTGCTTGCTTCTGAGACCAAGGGTAAGGACGACAAGACTCCGGTTAAGGAGACTAATGAGCTTTCCAAGGCTGAGACCAAGGAGCGCATCATCTGCCTCTGTCTCGTATTTGCTGTGGTTATCTTCTTCTGGATGGCTTTCCACCAGAATGGTAATACATTGACACTCTTTGCACGCGACTATACACTGAAGACTTCTGAGGGTCTGCAGTCAATGGCGTTCGACGTTACTAACCTCGTAGCCTGCATCTTCGTTGTTTACGGTAGCTTCGGTCTGGCACAGAGCAAGACTGGCAAGGGTAAGGGAATCTCGCTCGGCGTTATCGTTGCAGCTATTGCTTTCCTCTTCTACAAGTATAACAACCTTGAAGGTGCCGTAGAAGTTGAGGCTCCTATCTTCCAGCAGTTCAACCCATGTTATGTAGTGGCATTGACACCAGTGAGTGTTGCTTTGTTCTCTTGGCTCAACAAGATTGGCAAGGAGCCTACATCTCCTGAGAAGATTGGTTTGGGTATGCTCGTTGCAGCTCTCGGTTTCGTATGGATGGCTGTAGGTTCTATGGGTCTTGAGCTTCCTTTGGCACAGGGCGATCCTGCTACAGAGGGTACACGTGTAAGCGCCAACCTTCTCATCTCTACCTATCTTATCCTCACCTTCGCAGAGCTTCTGCTTTCTCCTATCGGTATCTCATTCGTATCGAAGGTAGCTCCTCCAAAGTATGCAGGTTTGATGATGGGTCTCTGGTTCGGTGCAACAGCCATTGGTAACCAGCTGGTAATGGTTCCTGGTATCATGTGGGGTCAGAACTTCAACCTCGTTACCATCTGGGGTGTTCTTGCCGGCATCTGCCTGGTATCTGCAGCCTTCATCTTCTCAATCATCAAGAAGTTGAATCGCGTAAGCTAAATCATAGAATTATAATATAAAAAAGGCTTGCTTCATTTTTCGAAGCAAGCCTTTTTTGTATATGTTATTTCTTCAACCACTTGTCCAACCATCCGAAGAAGGTGCGCTGCCAGAGCACGCCGTTCTGTGGTTTCAATACCCAGTGGTTCTCATCAGGATAGATAAGGAGCTCGGCAGGAATGCCACGCATACGGGCTGCATTGAAGGCGCCCATGCCCTGGTTGGCATTGATGCGATAGTCCATTTCGCCGTGGATGCAGAGAATTGGAGTATCCCACTTATCTACAAACTTATGAGGACTGTTCTCGTAAGTTCTCTTAGCGTTGGCACTCTGGTCCTTGTTCCAGTAAGCATCATCATACTCCCAGTTAGAGAACCAAGCCTCCTCGGTATCTGTGTACATGCTCTCCAGATTGAAAGCACCATCGTGAGCGAGGAATGCCTTGAAACGCTTGTTGTGATGACCTGCAAGATAATAAACAGAGAAACCACCAAAGCTGGCACCTACACAGCCCAGACGATCCTTATCTACGTATGGAAGATTGTTGGCTGCATCATCGATGGCAGAAAGATAGTCGTTCATGCACTGACCAGTCCAGTCGCCTGAAATCTCCTCGTTCCATGCACTTCCGAAACCTGGAAGACCGCGGCGGTTAGGCAATACGATGACGTAACCGTTGGCTGCCATAATCTGGATGTTCCAGCGATAGCTCCAGAACTGGCTCACCGGACTCTGAGGACCGCCCTCGCAGAAGAGAAGGGTAGGGTACTTCTTGCTGGCATCGAAGTTAGCTGGCAACATGATCCATACCAGCATCTGCTTGCCGTCGGTAGTCTTTACCCAGCGCTGCTCGCACTTACCCATGTTCAACTGGCTCAGGATGTGGTCGTTCTCACGGGTAATCTGCTCTACCTTGGTACTCTTGGCATCCTTGCCTGGAGTTACGATGTAGATATCGGTAGGGTGGCTCATGCTAGCCTTGGTAGCAAGAAGCTTGTTGCCGTTGTTGGCAAGCGAGATGCTTCCGTAGTCAGCCCACTCGTTGGTAATCTGCTTCACTTCGCCCTTGAAGTTAGCCTGATAGAGGTTCAGGGTTCCGTGCCATACACCGATGAAGGTGAGGCTCTTGTTGTCCTTGTTCCATACGAAGCCCTCTACGCTTGAATCAAACTTATCTGAAACATAGTTCTTCTTTCCGGTAGCGAGCTCATAGACACAGAGGCGGTTGCGGTCGCTCTCGTATCCGTCGCGGGCCATGCTCTGCCAAGCCACGTACTTGCCGTCGGCAGAGAACTGAGGGTTGATGTCGTAACCAGGATTGTTCTTCAGATTCTCAGGCGCATTCACAGCCTGGTTCTTCATGCTCTTGGTAGCATCAATCTTAGGTGCCACATAACCAGCCTCCTTGCAGAGGTTCTTGGTCTCGCGCGTACCTATATTATATAGGTAGATATCTGAGTCGGTAGAGATGGCATATTGCAAGCCCTCCTTCTTGCGACAGGTATAGGCGATGGTCTTGGAATCCGGACTCCAAGCCAACTGCTCGATGCCACCGAATGGAGCCATAGGGCACTCGAAAGGCTCATCCTTCAGGATATCCTCGCCAGTGCTGATGGTGCCATCCTCTGCAACATCAGCCACGAAAGGATGAAGGATACTCTCTACGTAGTGATCCCAGTGGCGATAGTTCATGTCGGTAACGAGACGACCTGTAGCCAGAGGAAGATCAGAAGGATTCTTCTTGATGGTTCCATGATAAGGCAACTCCTTGATGAGGATAACCTTCTTGCCATCTGGAGAGAAGCGGAATCCCTGGATGCCTAATTCATCGTTGGTGAGCTGCTTTCTGTCAGTACCATCTGGGTTCATGCTCCAGAGCTGTCCGCCACGGATGAAGGCTATCTTCTGTCCGCCCTGAATCCAGGCAGCATCAGTCTCGCTCTTGGCATCAGTGGTCAATGCCTTCTGGTTTTTGCCATTGGCATCCATGATGAAGAGCATCTGGTGACCCTTGTTCTCCTTTACACTGTAGTAACCTACCTGGTAAACCACCTGCTTGCCGTTAGGCGAAGCTTCAGCGGCACCGATTCTACCCATCGCCCAAAGAGCTTCTGGGGTCATCAGGTGGTTCTCCACCTTGATGTTGTTCTTTTCAATCATAGTCTGTGCATCGGCTGTATTTGTTCCCATGGTGAGAGCAGCTGCAGCCAAAATCATTGCTTTAATCATATTTTTAAGATATTATTAATAATTTGTTGCAATCTTCTAAATATTCCGTGCAAAGTTACAGAAAATTAATGAGATAACAAAATTATTCTTCTTTCTTTACTAAAGTATGCGTTTTTTTTGTATATTTGCATCTCAAATGATACAGTTTAGCTTTCAATGCTAAATTTTCAGGAATATAAGTAAAGATATAAATATTTAGTAAATGAATACATTGTTTCTTGTGCAGTTTGCTTGCTGCATTATAGTGTCGATGTTGGGCTTGATATTGGTTTTGTCTAGGTTTCAGATTCGCTGGACCAACCGTCGTTACGAGGTGTCTCGTTGGTTCCTTGCTTTTTCCATGTTTGTACTTGCTTGGCATTATGTCTTGCAAATGGTTTGTGGTTTCCGTGCTAAAGGCGATGAGATTGGAGCTGTTGTCAATGTTCTCTTCTATACTCCTGTCTCTTTCATTGTTTCCTATGCGACTTATAACTTAATTTGTTATCGTAGGGGGCGGAAAAAGTTTGCCTTGCTGGGATGTGTGAGTTATGCATTGATATTGATTTGTTTTTTTTTCGGATACAAAGATACTCCTAATGGGATGCATGTGGGCGAATGGCTTTATGTGATGCTCGCATTATTTGCTGTTACCATCGTGTATAGCGTTTATACCACGGTTATCGAAATACGTTATTATCGAAAGATTATCGAAGAAAACACCACGGAAGACTTGCTTCCTTTTGATAGATACTCCTATGCCAGTTATGGTATGGCGGGTATTATGGTTTTGGCAATGGTAGGTGCTATCTGCTATCGTCCTCTTCTTTATTGCGTGGCACTGGTGATGCTTTTTTCATTGATTTCCTTTACCATCAGTTTTCTGGGATATGGCTATAATATGATTCCTGCGGAGGTGAGACTGGAGCTGGAAACAGCTGATGAACCTCTTGAGGTGATGGAAGTGAGTGAGGACGTGGGATTGACTTCTGAGAAAATCTCTATCATAGAATCGTTGCTTGCCAGCTGGTGTGACAAGGGTGGCTACAGAGACTGTACGGTAAATATGCCGATGCTTTCTGTTAAGTTGGGCATTCCTCAAAATGAATTGAGCCTTTATTTCGAGAATTGTCTGAAGAGCAGTTTCAGAATCTGGCTCAGCGATATCCGTTTCAAGGAGGCGCAGCGTATGCTGCTGGAAGAATGCAGGTACAGCAATGATACCATTTCTAATGAATGCGGCTTCTCATCCCACGCTCATCTCTATAAGATTTTCAAGGCTAAGACGGGATTTACACCAGGACAATGGAGAGACTCTGTTCGGAAAAACCGGTAGAATGCTGCGAAAAACAGTTTCATTCCTACCAATGAAACACCTTTTTGATAGGAATGAAACTATTTTCTTGAGCAATGAAACTGTCTGGTTATAAGAATTTCATTATCTTTGCATTACTTTATTTATAATAATAGTAGATGATAATGATTCTTATTAACTTTTAAATGAATTGCGAAATGACAGGCTTTTCTTTATTTCAATCGACTGGTCTAGCCGATATTATAGGTGTATGTATTATATTATCCATTGCATTGGGGGCTTTTTCCCTGATGTGGATGGATTATAGAAACTATCTTGAGGAGTATGACAACAAGCATTTTCATGTCTTGGATTTTGTCCTCAAGGAGCAGTTGTATATATTTATCTTTCTTGTCTTTGCCTTCCTGGTAGGGGGTGAGATGTTGCTGGATGCCTATATGTAGCAGTCCTCTTTTATTTTTTCGGATAAAAGATTTGTTAGTACGATACTTTTTTTGTAATTTTGCACCGCAAAATATATAAAACACAATGAAAATAGGATTTGACAACGAGAAGTATCTGAAGATTCAGTCCGAACATATCAAGGAGAGAATCTCACAGTTTGATGGAAAGCTTTATCTCGAATTGGGAGGTAAGCTTTTTGATGACCATCACGCCAGCCGCGTTTTGCCAGGTTTCCAGCCTGATAGTAAGCTGCGCATGTTTCAGAAGATTAGCGATAGCATCGAGATTGTTATCGTGATTAGTGCAGCCGATATTGAGAAGAACAAGAAACGTGCCGATCTGGGTATCACTTACGATGAGGATGTGCTTCGCCTGCGTGGTGAGTTCCAAAATCGTGGTTTTATGGTAGGTTCTGTTGTTATTACTCATTTTAACGGTCAGCCTGCAGCCATCGCCTTCAAGCAGCGCTTGGAGCGTGAGGGCATCAAGACTTACTGCCATTATCTCATCGAGGGTTATCCTCACGATGTAGATCTCATTGCTTCTGATGAGGGTTTTGGCAAGAATGATTATGTAGAGACTGAGCGTCCGCTGGTTATCGTTACTGCTCCGGGTCCTGGTAGCGGTAAGATGGCTGTCTGCCTGAGCCAGCTTTATAACGAGAACAAGCGTGGTGTGCGTGCAGGCTATGCTAAGTTCGAGACATTCCCTGTATGGAATCTCCCATTGAAGCATCCGGTGAACATCGCTTACGAGGCAGCTACTGCCGATCTCAACGATGTGAACATGATCGACCCATTCCATCTGGAAGCTTACAATAAGATTGCCATCAATTACAATCGTGACGTAGAGATTTATCCTGTGCTCAACGCCTTGTTTGAGGGTATCTACGGAAGCAATCCTTACAAGTCACCTACCGATATGGGTGTGAACATGGTAGGTTTCTGCATTTCTGACGATGAGGTTTGCTGTGAGGCATCCAAGAATGAGATCATCCGCCGTTACTATGCGGCTACCAATAAGTTGGCTGCAGGTGCGTGCAACGAGGAGGAGATCAGCAAGATTCAGCTGCTTTTCAAGCAGGCTAAGATTACTACGGATTATCGCAAGGTAACCGTAGCGGCTAAGGATCATAAGAAGGAGACGGGGCATACCTCTTCGGCTATCGAGTTGGAGGATGGAACAATCATCTGCGGTCATAGCAGCGAGTTGTTGGGATGCAGTGCTGCATTGATCTTGAATGTAACCAAGCATCTGGCTGGCATCGACCACGAGCTGAAGTTGATTCCTCAGTCGATGATTGAACCTATTCAGCATACCAAGATTAATTATCTCGGCGGTCATAATCCTCGTCTTCATACCGATGAGGTTCTTGTAGCTCTCTCTGTTCTGTCTGAGAATGATGAGAACTGCAAGAAGGCTTTGGAGCAATTGCCTAAGCTTCGTGGCTGTCAGGCTCATTGCACCGTGATGCTGAGTGATGTAGATCAGAAGATCTTCAAGAAGCTCGGAGTGGATATCACTTGCGAGCCAGTGCTGAAGAAGTAATTTCAGTTTGGATAGTATTTAAGAAGCAAATTTGCTTTCAACAGAATACCCCCGAAAGGGTATAGTTAATCGCTTAGTTTGATTAATTATACCTTTTCGGGGATAATTTTTATCTTTCTACCGGCATTCCGAGTTTTGTCCAGTTAAGGATACCGCCTTCCATATCATACACTTTGAATCCTTGCTGCTGCATTTTCAGGCAGGCACCATGGCTTCGCTTTCCGCTTCGGCAATAAATATAATAGGTACGGGATTTATCCAGCTGCTTGATACCGGTATCGAACGCCTCGGTATTGAGGTAATCCAGTTGGTGGGCACCAGCCAGATGGCCTTCTGCATATTCCTTTGGGGTGCGTACATCGAGGAGGATGCTGGTAGTATCTGCCTTTGCCTGGTTGATGAATGCCTGAGGAGCCAATACGATGATACCGTCCGATGGGGCAGTTTTTGCTGATGAGGCCGATTTGCCAGCCTGTGCTGAGCAGCCCGTGGTTGATAAGCCGATGGCTGCTAAAAGGGATAAGAGTATTTTCTTCATTTCCTGTTTTGTTTATGTTGTTCTTGCTTTTTTTCTCTGTTTATTCTGCTTGCCAGAAAGAATTACAGAAAGAAATTATCTCAAAGCCATAACTCTGCTGAGAATCAGTTTCTTATATTCTTTCTTCATGCCATCAGGCAGGAAAGAGGCATCTATCAGGTCGAGCCATTTCACGATGGAGCGACGAAATTTCTTGGCGATATTGTTGATCACTTTCTCGCTGAGTCCTGATGCTGTCATCACCTTGATGAAATCTGATTTCAGAATCTTTCTCTTTCTTCCATTCAGTGTCAGGGCGAGTTCCTCGGTATCTTCTGGCATCACTATCTTCGTGCAGAGCAGGTCGTAGGCTGGGGTTAATCCATAGCCCAACTTGCGGTTGTTGTAGAGCGAGAAGTTCTTGAGGTGCATGTCGGCATTGCCCGTAATCCACGAGAAGATAACTACCTCCCAATAGTTTACGAGGTCGAGCTGTGAGAAGGAGGAATACTTCTTGATGAGTTTGGCAACCTGCTCGTAGGAACCTTTGTATTTGTATTCGGTAAGGCGCTCTGACAGCTGGCACATATCCTCCATTGGCACTTTGGTACCATCATCCAGTCGGTCAATTCTTCGGGTGATGTAACAGAGTTCGCCATCGGCAAAGCGTATCAGACCATGTGGAACCACAGCGATTTTGGCGGCTTCGGCAAGGTGCATCGTGAGGTCTTCGATTTCTGGAAGACAGCGATAGCGGTCGGTCTGGGGCTTGAGGATGTATTTGCCCCAGAGTCCTACAATCGTGAAGCGGGATGGTTCGTTCTTTCCGCCTGGGTTCACATCGAGCGAGAGCTTTGCCTGCACACCCGTAAGGGTGGTTTGTGCACGCACTACCTGTTTAGCCAGGTTGCCTATTTCCTTTCTAACATAGGGTAGAACAGGGGCTTCCTTGGTGCTGAAGAGTTTTCGGGCGCAAGCGGGGTGGTAATCTATCTGCCCTGGCTTGAGCGGTTTATAGCAATATAGACATTTCTCCATATTTCTTTTTCCTTTTTAGTCTCCATATTTCTTTTTCCTTTCTAGTTTTGGGGTGAAGCGTTTGATCCTTCTACGTTTGAACAGTTCGTTTCTTCTATAGGAGGTTCTTCTGCTGGGATGACGCTGACGGCTCCGATACAATCCTTGCAGCAGGCAAGGAGGAGCGACATTCTATCACGCTGGTTGATTTTCCAACTGCTTTCTGCGATGTTCAGCAGCCATCCTTCGGGTATCAGTCCATCGAAGAAGGGAAACAAAACGGTATCGTGGTAGGGTTCGTCGGATAGCGGGAGTGTGAGGCTCACGGCTTCTGCACCATCCGATGCCAGATAATCAGCATCGTAGGCGAAGGTGAAGCCCGTTTCATCTTCCGTCAGCAGGCCTACGTATTGGTTGTAGAGATAAATCTTTCCTTGTTTCATAAAATTCTGTTTTTATTCTTTTTTGATAGGAACGGGACCGATTTCCTGGCCGAACAAGAGGAGGACTTGGTTTACTTTGTCGAGTCGCAGCGTTTCCTTTCCCTGTTCCAGTTCTCTTACGAATCTGAGGCCTACGCCCGATTTCGCCGCCAGATCTACCTGGGTCAATCCGAATTGCTTGCGCATCTCCTTGACGTATGATGATAATGTATTGCTCATATTTTATTTGTTTTATACCCTTTCGGGGACAAATATACGAATAAAAAATGAAAATACCCCCGAAAAGGTATAATTTATAATATCATTTAACAAATTATATCTTTTCGGGGGTAGAAAAGCGAAATAAATTCTTTGGATAATCAAAAAAGCGAAATATATCCTTTGGGAAATAAAAAAGCGTAACGAATACCTTTACCGGTAATCATTACGCTTTAATTATTATCTAGAAAACTTTATTTTCCGAGATTATTCTTTTTCTCGTTCAGTTCTGCCTGCTTACGCTGCATCTCTTCCTGCTGCTGGCGCTGCAATTCCTGGAGGGCCTGCATTCTTGCCATGAGGCCGCTTGCCTTCTTAGGGTTGTTCTTGTTCTCCTGGTAGCGCTTCTCCAGAATGGCGAGGAGCTTCTCGTCGTTGGTAGTCTTGCGCAGGGTCCACATGATGGCTGCACTGAAGAACAATGAGATGAAGTAGTAGAAGTTCAAACCTGCTGAGTAGTCATTGAACATGAAGAAGAACATCAATGGCATGAGATACATCATCCACTGCATCATCTTCATCTGCTCTGCCTGCTGACCTACCATCTGGTCACGCTGCTGGCGCATGGTCATCCATGAATACAACAGGTTGGCTACGCAGAAGAGAATACAGGTCAAACTCAAGTGATCACCAATCAACCAGATGTTGGTATTCCACTCGAAGATTGGATCGAAGGTACTCAAGTCGCTCATCCACAGGAACTTCTCACCACGAAGCTGGATGGCGTTAGGCACGAAGTTGAACATCGCAACCCAAACCGGCATCTGAATCAGCATTGGCAAGCAGCCTGACAATGGGCTTACACCATACTTGGCATATTCAGCCATCATCGCCTGCTGCTTCTGCATCTGGTCCTCAGGCTTGTTGAACTGAGCGGTAGCTGCCTCGAGCTTTGGTTTCAGCACACGCATCTTGGCACTGCTCATATAGCTCTTCTTTACCATAGGGTAGGTGATGAGCTTGAGGAGCAATGTGATGAGAATCAATACGATACCCATTGGGAATACATTACTCAACCAGTCGAACACATAGAGTGTGAAGAAACGGTTGATCCAGCGGATGATAGGCCATCCCAGGTAAACGAGCTTCTGGAACTCCAGGTCCTTGCCGAAGGTACTTTCCTTCTCTGTATTCTTCAGAATCTGGAAGTCGTTAGGACCGAAGTAGAACTCAAACTCAGACGCCTTCTTGCCGGTTGGGTCGAAGGCTGTCTTCATCTTAGCCTGGAACTGCTTCAGGTAGCCCGAACCCTTCTCCTGAGGGATAGAGGTCATGAAGGCATCCTTGTCGAAGTTGTCCTTAGCTACCATGATAGCTGAGAAGAACTGGTTCTTGAAAGATACCCAGTCGATAGTCTCTTCAATCTTCTCGTCGATTTTCTCGCTGCCCTCGTTCAGGTGGTCGGTGCCGCCCTCTGCCTCATGATAGGTGAGGGTAGTGTAGCGGTTCTCGAACATGAAGCCACGCTCCTGCTGGCGCGCCTTGTCGCTCCAGTCGATGCTCATCTTGTTGCAGCTAGGTGAGAACAGTCCTGCCATACCTTCTGCCTGCAGGCTCATGTGGAGCATGTAGTCGTCGCCGAGGGTATAGGTCATGCTGAGGGTCTTGCCTGGGGCAGCCACAGCAGTCATGGTGACAGACTTGTCGGTCACGTTGGATGGTGTGAAATAGAGATCGCTGGTGATGATGTTGGCCTCCTTCGCCTCGAGCATGAACTTGAGGCTCTGGTCGTTGCCGTCGAAGAGTGTAACGTCCTTCTGGTCGGCAGAACCATCTTTCACCTTGAGGTTGTGACCCACGTATCCCTTGATGACTGCCTTCTCGACAGTACCACCCTTGGTGTTGAGAGTCAACTCAACCTTCTCGTTTTTCAAAACTACTTTCTGAGCCTGACCCTTCAGCGCCGAATAGAAGAGGGCTGTAGAGTCTGCCTCAATTTTAGCCTTAGCATCCGCCTGGCGCTTAACAGCGGCAGTCTTGCTGGCTTTTTCCATCTCGGCGTGCTTCGCCTTGGCGATGGAGTCCTGAACGAATGCCGCTCTCTGCTCTTCGGCTGATGGCTGGTTGTACCAGCTAAAGCCTATCAGCACTACGGCAATCAGGAGGAAACCGATAATGTTGTTCTTATTCATTATTATTTTTATTGTTTTATTTTCTCTGAGGAGACAGCAAATGCTGTGCCATTCTGCTGCCTGAAGCCAGTCTGCGCTATTTCTTGTTAGCGATGGCTGTCTTTACAAAGTCAACAAACAATGGGTGAGGCTTCAATACCGTGCTCTGGTACTCTGGATGATACTGTGTTCCGATATACCACTTCAAGCCCGGGATTTCAACTATCTCTACCAGGTCGCTTTCCGGATTTCGGCCTACGCACATCATGCCGTGCTTCTCGAATTCCTTCTGGAACTCGTTGTTGAACTCATAGCGATGGCGATGGCGCTCCTGGATATGCTCCTTCTTGTAGATGTTGAACACGCGACTGCCCTGTTTCAGCACGCACTCGTAGGCGCCGAGTCGCATGGTTCCACCCATGTTTGATATGTTCTTCTGCTCCTCCATGATGTCGATGACATTATGTGGAGTCTTCTCATCCATCTCACGCGAATTGGCATCCTTGTAGCCCAATACGTTGCGGGCGAACTCGATGACGATCATCTGCATACCCAGGCAGATGCCGAAGGTAGGGATGTCGTGGGTGCGGGTATAGTGGGCAGCGATGATTTTGCCCTCGATGCCGCGCTGGCCGAATCCTGGACAGATGACGATGCCGTCCTGCCCCTTCAGCTGCTCAGCCACGTTCTCTTCTGTGAGATATTCTGAGTTGATGAATGTAATGTTCACCTTGTGGTCGTTGTAGGTGCCGGCATGCGAGAGGCTCTCGCGGATGCTCTTGTAGGCATCCTGCAGGTCGTATTTTCCTACGAGACCGATGTTTACCACCTCGGTAGCCTTGTTTCTGCGGTCGAGGAAGGTTCTCCAAGGGCCCAGTGCAGGCTTTTCGCCGATAGGTTCGCCCATCTTGCGGAGGATGGCGGTGTCGAGGCCCTGGTTCTGCATGTTTACAGGTACCTCATAGATGCTAGGAAGGTCTTCGCTCTGGATTACGCAGTCGATATCTACGTTGCAGAAGCTTGCCACCTTCTTCAGGATTCCCTCTTCGAGATGCTTCTCGGTGCGGAGAATCAGAACATCTGGCTGAATACCTACGCTCTGCAGTTCCTTCACGGAGTGCTGGGTAGGCTTTGTCTTCAACTCGCCTGCTGCCTTCAGATAAGGCACATAGGTAAGGTGAACGTTGATGGCGTTCTTGCCCAGCTCCCATTTCAGCTGTCGGATAGCCTCCATGTAAGGGGCGCTCTCTATGTCGCCGATGGTTCCGCCAATCTCGGTAATCACGAAGTCATAGTGATACTTCTTGCCGAGCAGCTTCACGTTGCGCTTGATCTCGTCGGTGATGTGAGGCACCACCTGGATGGTTTTGCCGAGATAATCGCCGCGACGTTCCTTGTCAATGACAGCCTTGTAGATACGACCAGTGGTGAGAGAATTCGCTTTTGTAGTCTGAATACCGGTGAATCGCTCGTAGTGTCCGAGGTCCAGGTCGGTCTCCATACCATCTACCGTTACGTAGCACTCACCATGCTCGTACGGGTTCAGCGTACCCGGGTCGATGTTGATGTATGGGTCAAACTTTTGGATAGTAATGTTGTAACCTCTTGCTTGAAGAAGTTTACCGATGGATGAAGATATGATTCCTTTACCCAAAGAAGAAACCACACCACCAGTTACGAAGATGTACTTTGTTTCAGCCACGATATTTATAATTTAAATTAGAATAATTTGGGTGCAAAGTTACTATAAAATTATGAATTAGCCAAAATATTTGTAAAGAATGGCGTTGAATTTAGAATTATTTTGTTACCTTTGTGCCCAAATTAGTATATGAAGGAATGAAAATAAGATTAGGATTACTCATTTTAGCTTTGGTTGCGGGGGCTGTGACGGCGGATGCCCAACGTTCCCGCAAGCCTCATGTGGTAGTGAAAACTCCATCGATGGTGGAGAGTTATGTGGACTCGCTGGCTCACATCAGGGAGCGTATTGACTCTACTGAGATGTCTTCGGATGACTCCCGATATGCCATGCTCTTCACCCCGCTCACGTATTATCGTTCCCCTGCCAATCATTTCCTGCGCCTCCGTCCTAATGGAGAAATAGGCGATTCGCTTGGCGTGATGCTCGATAAGACCTTGATGGATGTTTATCTCAGCCGACCAGACCTGGTGAAGACTACGCAGCGACACCTGGAAGAGGTGGGCGCTCCGATTGTGGCGGATACTAAAGTCAAAAAGCCGAAGCGCGACATCATAGAAGAAGCGGCGCCTAAGGCTATCGAACCGGAAGCAGGACCGATGGATCTCGTCATCTTCAAGCCTAACTTCTGGACTTTTGGAGGTGACTACTATCTGCAGTTCCTGCAAAACTATGTGTCTGACAACTGGTATAAGGGGGGTGAGAGCAACTACTCTCTGTTGGGACGCGTAACGATGCTGGCGAATTACAACAATAAGCAGAAGGTGAAGTGGGAGAACAAGCTGGAGATGCGATTGGGCTACCAGTCCTCCAAGGGAGACTCTGTGCATTCGCTCAAGACATCCGACGACTTGATCCGATATACCAGTAAGTTGGGTCTTCAGGCATCCAGGAAATGGTATTATACCATCCAGATGGTGGCGCAGACGCAGTTTGCCCATGGTTATAAGAGCAATGACAAGAAGGTGTATTCCGATTTCTTCTCACCATTCAATCTGAATATCTCTGTCGGTATGGATTATTCGGTAGATTGGTTGAATCACAAGCTGAAGGGTAGTGCCCATCTGGCTCCTCTGGCGTTCAACTGGAAGTATGTGGGCCGTGAGGATCTTGCCACAAGATACGGTTTGAAGGAGGGACAGCATGGTATGACCGATTACGGTTCTGAGTGTACCTTCGATCTGACCTGGCAGGTGATGGAGAACCTGAAGTGGAAGACCCGTCTCTGGGGATATACTACTTACAAGCGTGCTGAGATTGAGTGGGAAAACACGATTACCTTCCAGTTCAATCGCTATATTTCATCGAATATCTTCCTCTATCCTCGTTTCGATGATGGAGCGCAGCGTAAGGATGACCAGAGCTATTGGCAGTTTAAGGAGTTCATGTCTATCGGATTCTCTTACTCTTTCTAGCAAGAGATAGAGCATATACGAGAGATAGAGCATATACAAGAGATAGAGCATATACAAGAGATAGAGCATATATATGATAAAGGCTCGTTCCAAATCGATTTGGAACGAGCCTTTATCATATCTGTTATCTATTAGAAGCGGAAGCAGACTTCTGCATCTGCCATGGAGTAATTGTGCTTGGCGAGGGTCTTGTCATTCACCAATGCATACTCGGTGAGGATGCTGATTCGCTTGCCGATATGGAAGTTCAGACCTGCCTCATACTGAGTCTTCTGCATGTTGTTCTTGCCGTTAGGCTGATACATGTCGTAACGAGCCTTGATGTCTATCTTGTTGCCCTTTGGCAATTTAGCTAAAGGAGCGATGACGAGACCGTATACGCCTTGAGCCTTATTGCCAATCTTCGCATTCAGGTTGCAATTTTTGGCATCTGCATCATTGAAGTTGTTGATGCTCTTTGCGAATGCCTTTCCTGTGGAGTGGATATATTCGGAGCGAACGGTCCAGCCATCCTGCTTGTATTCGAATGAGAAGGCATAGCGGTTTTGGCTGAGCTTGCGAACGCCAGAGCGTTCCTGAATGTCGGCTGTATAGGAGGCATCATGCTCGTCGGTCCATGTTCCCTTTCTTGCGTAAGAGCCTGTCCAGCCGAAGGCTCCGATGCGCATGCCCTGGATAGGCATTACCCAGATGCCACCGATGACATTCTTCTGATTATCAACGTCCTTGGTGTTGATGCCCTGACCGTTGAATATGCCTATCTGATAGTGCAAGAGGTTGCGGTTATTGGCATTCTTGAGGAAATCACCCTGCAGCTGCAGACCGATGTCACGACCATTGGATGCGTGTTCGCCGGCACGGTCGCTGAAGCCAGCCAGCTTGCTCACGTTCTGAGAGTATCCCATGAAGCCCTGTTCGATAGGGTGCATCGGATTCTCGAAGGTGAATGGATTCTTGAACTGACCAATCTTCACCTTGAAGTACTCGAACTTCTGCCATTCAGCAAACAGGTCCACCATTCTTGGGCTTGACCCCAGGTTGGAAGTGTTGCCGTTGAACTGAATCTGAGTCTTCCAGTAGAAGTCGTCGGCAATGCGACCTTCGAGAGCGATACGAGCCATACGAATGTTGAATGAGTTGGATTCAGCATCTTTCTGTCCGCTGTACTGATACTGGGTCATTCCATAACCCGACAATTTCACATTGCTCAACCATGAAGGCAATTCGATGGTCTGCTTTTTCTGTCCGCTGGCTGAGACTGCAGTCAAAGCCATGAGCGCCATGATGATACTCTTTTTCATCTTGTTTCTATTTTGATTTTAGGTTTATTTCTTGGCAGCGAGTTCCTCTTCTGTCAGGTCTTCTGCCTGGGCAGCCTGAGCAGCGAGCTTCTCTGCCTCCTTGGCAGCCTTGGCTTCTGCTATCGCCTTTTCACGCTCCTTGCGCTCCTTCAGCTTCTGCTTGATTTCAGCATCGCTGCGCTTTTCGAGCAATACCACGTTCTCTACGTGCGGAGTATGAGGGAACATGTCAACTGGCTGAACGGCAGCCACCTTGTAGTGGTCATCCATCAGCTGCAGGTCGCGAGCCTGGGTAGCTGGATTGCAGCTTACATATACGATGCGGTTAGGCGCGGCATTCAGAATCACGTTGACTACATCCGGGTGCATTCCGGCACGTGGAGGGTCGGTGATGATGACGTCTGGACGACCATGCTGGGCAATGAAGTCATTGGTCAGGATATCCTTCATATCGCCTGCATAGAAGAGGGTGTTCTCAATGTTGTTCACCTGGGAATTCACCTTGGCATCCTCGATAGCCTCTGGCACGTATTCGATACCGATCACCTTCTTTGCCTTGTGAGCCACGAAGTTGGCAATAGTTCCGGTTCCGGTGTAGAGGTCGTAAACCAGCTCGTCGCCAGTGAGGTTGGCAAACTCGCGAGCCACGCAGTAGAGGTGGTAAGCCTGCTCGGTGTTGGTCTGATAGAAACTCTTAGGTCCTACCTTGAACTTCAGGTCCTCCATCAGCTCGAAGATGTGGTCATTGCCCTTGAAGAGACTGAGCTCCAGGTCGTTGATGGTATCGTTGCCCTTCTGGTTATCCACATACATGAGTGAGGTAATCTGAGGGAACTTGTCTGCCACCTGCTGCATCAGTTCCAGTGCTCTCTGCTCATCTCCCTCCTCATCGTAATGGAACTGGAATACGAGCATCCACTCGCCTGTGTTCGAATTGCGGATCATCATGTCGCGTAGCAATCCGTGCTGCTCACGGAGATCGTAGAAGGTATAGTTGCGAGAATCAGCGTATTCGAAGACGAAGTTGCGGATCTCGTTGCAGAGGTCGTCCATCAGCCAGCACTTCTTGATAGGATAAATCTTGTCGAAGGCTCCGGTGATATGGAAACCGATGGCGTTCTGGGCGTGGCGTTCCTTGAGTGAAGTTACGGTATCGTCCTCTTTCTGAGGAAGTTGAGCCAATTCTTCAGAAGTAAACCAGCGCTTGTTGCTGCATCCGAATTCAATCTTGTTACGGTACTCCTGGGTCTTCACGCTGCCCATGATAGGGCGGAACTCAGGGAGTTCGATCTTGCCGATGCGGGTGAGCTGGTCTTCCACCTGCTTCTGCTTCGCCTTGATCTGCTCCTCGTAAGGAAGGTTCTGCCATTTGCAACCGCCACAGATGCCGAAGTGCTCGCACATAGGCTCCTGTCTTACGTCGCTCTTCTTGATGAAGCGAACTACCTTCGCCTCGCAATACTTATGTTTTTTCTTAACTACCTGCAAATCTACCACATCGCCAGGCACGCAGAAAGGCACGAAGATGACCTGGTCATCTACGCGAGTGATGCACTTACCCTCAGCTGCAACGGCCTCGATGGTGATATTCTCCAAGAGAGGTAATGGTTTACGTTTTCTTGCCATAATTCAAATTTGTTTTTTTATGGCTGCAAAGTTAATACATTTTTGCGAGAAATGAAAGAGTTGTCCCGGATTTTTTCAGTCTTTGTCCCGGATGTTCGGATGGTGAAGGTGAAAAAGTGAAAGTGAAAAGGTGAATGAAGTGAATGGTGAATTTGGTGAATAAGTCAAAAAGTCAAAAGTAACTTTTCCCTAAAAGACGGATTACTGATGTTTTGCTATTATATATAATAAAAAGTAGTACTTACGCGCGTACATTATTATATAAGATTTTTATCTTTCTTATCTTGTAATTTCAGTCTTCCATATCTTGAAATTTATAGCTTATATCTTATATCTTTTCAGTGTATTCACCAAATTCACCATTCACCTCGTTCACTTTTTCTATTTTATTATTCACCAAAATCACCTTTTCACTTTCACTTTTTCACTTTTGTCAAATGTGACTTTTGACCTTTTGACCTTTTTGAATCTTCCCCCATGTTCTCTCCCGAAGTCTCCTTTGAACCCCAGTTCCAGGCGATTCTATCGCCTGGCCCTTTCCCCTCTCTCCCGATGCCCTTTTTCCTGCGTCGGGACGTAGCAATTCCTACGTCCCGACGTAATAATTCCCGCGTTGCGACGTAGGAAAAGGCGGCCCTGAGGGGGTATTCTGCCTCTCAGAGTGTCAGAATCTCTTTCTTCGCCTACTTATAATTTCTTCTCAATCCGGGCATATTAGTAGGGGATTGTTAAAAATAGTCCCGTGTGTGCGACAACAGTGTGAAATGTAATCTCGGGATAGCAAAAAAGAGCATAAAAGTTTGGTGGTTTCAAAATAATGTTGTATATTTGCATCATCAAAATTGTTTGATAATAACTAGAATTATATAAAATTTTTGAACCTATAACAAAATGAACGAAAAAAGAGTTTATACATTCGGTAATGGACAAGCCGAAGGTAATGCGAAGATGCGTGAAGTTCTTGGCGGTAAGGGTGCAAACCTCGCTGAGATGAATCTTATTGGTGTACCTGTTCCTCCAGGTTTCACTATCACAACTGACACTTGTAATGAGTATTATGAGGTAGGTGAGGAAAAAATCAAGGAACTTCTTCAGGACGAAGTAATGGCTGCTGTAGCTCATACAGAGGCTTTGATGAACAGTAAGTTCGGTTCCGTAGAGAATCCTCTCCTCGTTTCTGTACGTTCAGGTGCTCGCGCTTCTATGCCAGGTATGATGGATACTATCCTCAACCTCGGTTTGAATGATGAGGTTGCTGAGGGTATGGTCAAGAAGACCGGTAATCCTCATTTCGTTTACGATTCATATCGTCGTTTCGTACAGATGTACGGTGATGTTGTTATGGGTCTTAAGCCAGTTAACAAGGAAGACATCGATCCATTTGAGGCTATCATCGAAAAGGTGAAGGAAGAGCAGGGTGTTACTCTCGATAAGGACCTCTCTGTAGAGTCTCTCAAGAAGCTCGTTGAGCTCTTCAAGGCTGCTATCAAGGAGCAGACTGGTCAGGATTTCCCTACTAACCCAATCGAACAGCTTTGGGGTGCTATCTGCGCTGTGTTCCGTTCTTGGATGAACGAGCGCGCTATCCTCTACCGTAAGATGGAAGGTATTCCTGATGAGTGGGGTACAGCAGTTTCTGTCATGGCGATGGTATTCGGTAACATGGGCGAGACTTCTGCTACAGGTGTTTGCTTCTCTCGTGATGCAGGTAATGGTGAGAACCTCTTCAATGGTGAGTATCTTATCAATGCACAGGGTGAGGACGTAGTAGCTGGTATCCGTACACCACAGCAGATTACAAAGATCGGTTCTCAGCGCTGGGCTGAGCGTGCTGGCATCTCAGAGGAGGAGCGCATTGCTAAGTATCCTTCTATGGAAGAGGCTATGCCTGAGCTTTACAAGGAGCTCGACGCTCTCCAGGATAAGCTGGAGCACCACTATCACGATATGCAGGACATGGAGTTCACCGTACAGGAAGGCAAGCTCTGGTTCCTCCAGACACGTAACGGTAAGCGTACAGGTACCGCTATGGTGAAGATTGCTATGGATCTCCTCCACGAGGGTATGATCGATGAGAAGACTGCTATCCTCCGCTGTGAGCCACAGAAGCTCGATGAGCTTTTGCACCCAGTATTCGATAAGCTCGCTCTCTCTAAGGCTAAGGTGATTACACAGGGTCTCCCTGCTTCTCCAGGTGCTGCTTGCGGTCAGATCGTATTCCACGCTGACGATGCTCAGGAGTGGCACGAGGATGGCAAGAAGGTCATCATGGTTCGTATCGAAACTTCTCCTGAAGACCTCGCTGGTATGTCTGCTGCTGAGGGTATTCTTACCGCTCGTGGTGGTATGACTTCTCACGCTGCCGTTGTAGCTCGTGGTATGGGTAAGTGCTGTGTATCTGGTGCTGGCTCTATCAATGTTGACTACAAGTCTAAGACAGTTGAGATCGAGGGCGTAGTTTACAAGGAGGGTGATTACATCTCTCTGAACGGTACTACAGGTCAGGTTTACGCAGGACAGATTGAGACAAAGGCTGCAGAGCTTTCTGGCGACTTCAAGGAGCTGATGGACCTCTGTGACAAATATACAAAGATGGAGATCCGTACCAATGCAGATACTCCACATGATGCTGAGGTAGCTCGTGCATTCGGTGCCAAGGGTATCGGTTTGACACGTACAGAGCACATGTTCTTCGATGATCAGAAGATCGTTGCTATGCGTGAGATGATTCTGGCAGGCTCAGTTGAGGGTCGTGAGAAGGCTCTTGCCAAGCTCCTCCCATATCAGAAGGCTGACTTCTACGGCATCTTGAAGGCTATGGATGGCTGCCACGTGAACATCCGCTTGCTCGACCCACCTCTCCACGAGTTCGTACCACACGATAAGGCTGGTCAGGAGACTATGGCTAAGGAAATGGGCGTAAGCGTAGAGGAAATCAAGAAGCGTGTGAACTCTCTGGCAGAGAACAACCCAATGCTCGGTCATCGTGGTTGCCGTCTCGGTATCACATTCCCTGAGATTACAACTATGCAGACTCGCGCCATCCTCGGTGCAGCTTGCGAGTTGAAGAAGGAGGGTTATAACCCATGTCCTGAAATCATGGTTCCGCTCATCGGTACTGTTCAGGAGCTCAAGCAGCAGAAGGCTATCATCCTCGCTACTTCTAAGGAGGTATTCGCTGAGTACGGGGTAGAGGTAGAATTTGAGATTGGTACCATGATTGAGATTCCTCGTGCTGCCCTTACGGCAGGTCAGATTGCAGAAGAGGCTCAGTACTTCTCATTCGGTACTAACGACTTGACACAGATGACCTTCGGTTATTCTCGTGATGACATCGCTTCCTTCCTCCCTGCATACATGGAGAAGAAGATCTTGAAGGTTGACCCATTCCAGGTTCTCGACCAGGAGGGTGTTGGTCAGCTCATCAAGATGGCAGTAGAGAATGGTCGTGCTACCCGACCTAACCTCCGCACAGGTATCTGCGGTGAGCACGGTGGTGAGCCTTCATCCGTTAAGTTCTGCGCTAAGGTAGGCATGAACTATGCTTCATGTTCTCCATTCCGCGTGCCTATCGCACGTTTGGCTGCGGCGCAGGCTGCTGTTGAAGAATAAAGAATATTTGTTGATTATCAGTTAA
>USRA01000004.1 GCA_900557035.1 uncultured Prevotella sp.
ACGTTGCTGAACGCACATTCAACGTTGCTGAACGCACATTCAACGTTGCTGAACGCACATTCAACGTTGCTGAACGTACATTCAACGTCGCTGAACGCACATTCAACGTCGTTGAACGAAAAAATCATTTAAGCTTAGCAACAAATTCTATTAATGGTAGCAACAAATTCTATTAATGGTAGTAATAAATGCAAATAAATGCAATTTTATTTTGTTATCTCTTCGTTTATGTGTATCTTTGCAAACAATTTGGGTAATTACGCCCTTCCGGTCTGAAAATTAATAGATTTAGAAATGAGAAAGAAACAATATAAGCCTCGCAATCATCGTGGATTGCAGGTCGTTACTTTATGTATCAGCACCGCTATGGTGCTTGTTTTGTTGGGATTGGTCATCTTTTCCGTATTGATGGGAAAAAACCTCTCTTCCTATGTCAAGGAGAACCTGGTGGTACAGGTGATGCTCGAACAGGATGTTACCAATCCTGAGGGCTTGCAGATGTGTAAGCGCTTGAAGGCTCGTCCTTACGTGAAAGGTCTGACCTATATCACCAAGGAACAGGCTTTGAAGGAGGCTACCCGCGATCTGGGTACCAATCCTAGCGAATTTGCCGGTGTGAATCCTTTCCAGCCATCTATCGAAATCACGACACAGGCGGATTATGCCAACAATGATTCCCTGAAGTGGATAGCCAAGGAACTGAAAAGCTACTCGCGCGTGACGGAAGTAAGTTATCAGCACGACCTGATAGAACAGGTGAACAATTCGCTCACCAAGATAAGCATCGGACTTCTTATCGTAGCCGCACTGCTTACCTTTATCTCGTTCTCGCTTATCAACAATACGGTGAGACTGGGCATCTATGCCCGCCGATTCTCCATCCATACCATGAAGCTGGTGGGTGCATCCTGGGGCTTCATCCGTAAGCCATTCATCAAGAGGGCTGTATTGGTGGGTGTGATAGCGGCTTTGCTTGCTGATGGTTTCCTCGGTGGATGCCTCTATGCCTGGTCGGTTCACGAGCCGGAGCTGGTCAATGTGCTCGGCTGGCAGGAACTTGCCATCACAGGTGGTTCGGTATTCCTCTTCGGTATCATCATTACAGCTCTCTGTGCCAGTATATCGGTGAACAAGTTCCTCAAGATGAAGGCGGGAGATTTGTATAAGATTTAAACTTTGCACATTGCACTTTGCACATGACACATTACATATTAAACATTACACATTAAACATTATATATAATGGATAAGAAGAATTTAGCATTTGACAAGATGAACTTCATCTTGCTGGCAATTGGTATGGCAATTGTCATCATCGGTTTCCTCCTGATGAGCGGCGCTGGCTCTAACGAGCACTCTTTCGATGCTGATATTTTCAGTACTCGCCGTATTGTAGTGGCACCAACCGTTACCCTGTTTGGTTTCCTCTCGATTATCTATGCGGTTATACGCAAGCCTAAGGACGAATAGGGTAAGACAATCAAGTAAATAAACAAGGGAGTAGGCTTTGCAATTCCCTATATATAATAAGGTATAAAAAATAATCAGTAATCAATGAATTGGTTTGAAGCTTTAGTGTTGGGACTCATCCAGGGTCTCACAGAGTATTTGCCTGTAAGTAGTAGTGGTCACTTGGCTATCGGTGCCCATCTTTTTGGCATCAATGGTGAGAATAACTTGACTTTTACCATCATGGTACATGTAGCTACCGTGCTGAGTACATTGGTAATTCTTTGGAAGGAAATCGACTGGATTCTGAAGGGTCTCTTCAAGTTCCAGATGAATGAGGAAACAAAGTATGCCCTCAATATCGTTATCTCTATGATTCCTGTAGGAGTTGTAGGTCTGTTCTTCAAGGACAAGGTAGAGGAAGTGTTCGGTTCAGGCTTGCTCATCGTGGGCATCATGCTTCTCGTAACAGCATGTCTTCTTACCTTCTCTTACTTCGCCAAGCCACGCCAGAAGGAGAACATTTCTCCTCTGCATGCATTCATCATCGGTCTCGGTCAGGCACTTGCAGTATTGCCAGGTCTTTCACGCTCTGGTACTACCATTGCTACCGGTCTTTTGCTGGGTGACAAGAAGGAGAAGATGGCTCAGTTCTCATTCCTCATGGTGATTCCTCCTATCTTGGGTGAGGCATTGCTCGACCTCCTGAAGGGTCTGAAGGGAGAAGAGGCTCTTGGCGGCATCGATGCATTCCCTATGATTGTGGGCTTCGTGGCAGCATTCGTATCAGGTTGTCTGGCTTGTAAGTGGATGATCAATATCGTGAAGAAGGGTAAGCTGGTATATTTCGGTATCTATTGTGCTATTGCAGGTGCCGTTACCATCATCTGTTCAATCATTTAATATATGGATTTCAGAAAAGGAGAAATTATAGCCATTGACAAGCCTTATCGCATGTCGAGCTTTGGAGCATTGGCGCACGTTCGCTATCTGCTCAGCAAGAAACTCGGCTTCAAGGTGAAGATAGGACATGCCGGTACGCTCGATCCCCTTGCTACGGGTGTGTTGGTGCTCTGCACGGGTAAATGTACCAAGCAGATTGAGCAGTTGCAGACACATACCAAGGAATATACGGCAACCCTTCAGTTGGGGGCTACCACGGCAAGCTACGATAAGGAGCACAGTGTAAACCATACTTTCCCTACCAAGCACATCACCCGTGAGCTGGTAGAGGAGGTGCTGAAGAAGTTTGTTGGTGAGATTCAGCAGGTTCCACCTACCTATAGTGCCGTAAAGGTGAATGGCGACCGTTCTTATGCCCTGCGTAGAGCAGGCGAGGAGGTGCAGCTGAAACCTAAGACCGTGCGTGTGGATGAGATTGAACTCACCGATTACAACGATGAGGAGAAGACGGCAAGCATCCGTGTGGTTTGCGGTAAGGGTACTTACATCCGTTCCCTGGCGCGCGACATCGGTCGTGCCCTGGATAGCGGTGCCTTCCTGACAGCCCTCCGCCGTACCAAGGCTGGAAGCTTCTCGGTAGAGAACTGTATCGACTTTGACTATTTCCAGGAATGGCTCGATGCACAGGAGATAGAAGACAGCCTTGCCAATAACTAGGCTCGAACTTCGAGATATGACATTAATAGTAAATCATCTTAAGAAAGGAGATATAATATCACATGAAACTATCACAATTCAACTTTAAGTTGCCAGCTGCTCAGGTGGCACTTTATCCACATAAGACTAAGCGTGTGGTCAAGACTGCCAGTGGTGAACGTACATTCGAGATTACCCGTCGTGACGAGTCTCGACTCATGGTGCTCCACAAGAAGTCTGAAACCATCGATATGTATAAGAAGGACGAGAATGGCAAGGATATGGTGGATGCTGATGGCAATCCAGTATTCCTGCAGTTCAAGGATATCGTCAACTACTTCGAAGAGGGTGATACCTTCATCTTCAATGATACGAAGGTATTCCCAGCGCGCCTTTATGGTACCAAGGAGAAGACCGATGCCAAGATTGAGGTGTTCCTGCTCCGTGAGCTGAATGCCGAGATGCGTCTTTGGGATGTGCTGGTAGAGCCTGCGCGCAAGATCCGTATCGGCAACAAGCTCTTCTTCGATGATGTCAACGAGATGGTAGCCGAGGTTATCGATAATACCACAAGCCGTGGCCGTACCCTCCGTTTCCTCTATGATGAGGATGGCAATCACGATGTCTTCAAGCGTTCGCTCTTTGCATTGGGTGAGGCTCCGCTTCCTCGCTATATCATCGATGCCCGTGAGGATCACCATGCTACAGAGGATGATATGGACGACTTCCAGTGTGTTTTCGCTGAGAAGGAGGGTGCCGTAACTGCTCCTGCTACTGGTCTTCATTTCTCTCGTGAGTTGATGAAGCGCCTGGAAATCAACGGTATCAACGAGGCTTACATCACCCTGCATTGCGGATTGGGCAACTTCCACGAGATTGAGGTAGAGGACCTTACCAAGCACAAGATGGATTCTGAGCAGATGATTATCTCTAAGGAAGCCTGCGAACTGGTGAATAAGACCAAGCAGGAAGGTCATCGCGTATGCGCCATCGGTACCAGCGTGATGAAGGCTACTGAAACTGCTGTAGGTACAGACGGAATGATGAAGGAGTTTGATGGATGGACCAATAAGTTCATCTTCCCTCCATACGATTTCGGATTGGCTGACTGTGCTGTTGCCAACTTCTATCATCCAGAGTCAACCTTGATGATGTGTACTGCTGCCTTTGGTGGTTACGACCTGGTATATGAGGCATACAAGAAGGCTGTGAAGAATGGCTATATGTTTGGTTGCTACGGTGACTCACTGTTGATACTTCCAGACTAAACGGTGGAATAAACAGTTTTTGTACATATAGAAGTGATTGATATTCAGTAGATAAACTGAGTTATCCACAGTTTTTATAAAAGTGTGAATAAGTATGTATAAAGTATATTTAAGCCTTGGCACGAATCTGGGCAACCGGAAGCGTAATATTTGTGAGGCTATCGATAAAATAGGAGAGCAGATTGGCGTGGTAGAGCGCCAGTCTGCTCTTTACGAAACCAAGCCTTGGGGCTATTCATCTCCCAATGACTTCATCAATTCCTGTGTGATGGTTCTCACCGCCATGGCTCCTCGTCAGGTGTTGGAGGCTACCCAGCGGATAGAGCAGGAGATGGGCAGAACCCTGAAGTCTGTAAATGGAGAATATCACGACCGCATCATCGACATCGACATTCTGATGATAGATGATCTGGTGATTAATGAGCCCGATTTCAAGGTTCCTCATCCTCTGATGGAAGAGCGCGATTTCGTGATGACTCCGCTGAAGGAAATATTGTAGATGATTTCACATAAAAAGGTGCTATACCGGATATAAGATATAACTTTAGAGAAAAAAATCCCATCGTTCTTGCGAGCGATGGGATTTTTGGTTCTGTTAAGCAATGTGTCTGCTTTCGCTGAAATTAAAAGGTTGCTACTTCTTAAGGATAAAGACAGATGGTGGGGAGTGTCATTCCGTAAAAATCAGCGTCAAATGATATAAAATTGCCTATTTATGCAATGGCACCTTTACTTTTCTTGGGTAAAAGCTTGGAAGTTATTGCTTAATTTCCTATCTTTGCAAGCAAGAATAAGTAAAGGTGCCATTTCTCTTTTTCTAAGGATAAGGCTCTTTCTAGGAACGAACTGACAATTATTTAATTAATAACATAAACCGATACAATTATGAAGAAATCCATCATTTTCGTATTGCTGCTCTCTCTGTTGAGCGTACAGCAAATCCATGCACAGAAGTGGCTCAAGAAATTGGGAAAGGTGGCAGAAACCGTGCTTACTAATGACCAGAAGACGACCAATAAGGCGTCTGGCTCTATCCCTGGGTGTACTGTGAAATATACCAGTTGCGTTGCTAATGGCAACGACGTACACATCAACTTTGTGATTACCAACACCACTTCCAGTGAACTCAAAATGTATTTCAATGGTTTTGATGACGGCTCTTGTGCTTTTGATAGCAAGAATGTCAAACATCAGATGCACTTCTATTTGGGTGGCGAAAAGTTAGGTAACTATTCTGATAAGATGCTTCCTTCTAATGTACCTGTCAAGGGTATTATGGTGATAGAGGATGTAGATCGCACCATCAAGCAGATTAATTCTACTCTTGTTAAGGGTAAGGCTAATGATGTGGAGTTTGCTATTAAGTTGCCTACCCAGGTAGTGGCAGATGTCAAGAATACCAATTCCGATTTGGTAACCTGCTCATTGCCTGAGTTGCAGTTCAATTTCTTGAAGTGTGTTCGTCAGGGCAGGAATGTTGTGATCACTGCTACATTCAAGAATATCGGCAACAAGGAGTATGAGATTTCAGCTTATGGCAATACTCCTACTATATATGATGATGGTGGCGATGCTTACGAGTGTGATCCGGAAACAACCCTCTTTGGCAAGAATCGCTGGTTAGGCTATAATTTCTATACCTTGCTCGCTGGTATCCCGATGAAGGCTACGTTTGTCATCAAGAATGTCAGCACCAGTGCCACCGAGTTTAGCGTTGTCAAGATTCCATTCAAGTACAATTCTAATGGCGAGACCTCTCAGTATATAGAGTTCCGCAATCTGCCTATCTCAGCGCAGTAAGTAGAAATCTTAATAAGTTGACATAAAAAGAAAAATCCCATCGTTCTTGCGAGCGATGGGATTTTTAATTCTGTTAAGCAATGTGTCTGCTTTCGCTGATTACTTACGAAGACCGAGGGCCTTGATGATAGCACGATAGCGATTGATGTCGCGATCATACAAGTAATCGAGCAATGCACGACGCTTTCCTACAAGCTGTGTCAACGCACGTGTTGTAGTATAATCTTTACGGTTCTTCTTAACATGTTCCGTCAAATGAGCAATACGGTATGAGAACAATGCTATCTGGCTCTCAGCTGAACCAGTATCAGAGTTAGACTTTCCGTACTTGCTAAAGATCTCTTCTTTTTTTGCTTTGTCTAAATACATAGCTGTGATACTTAAAATTTAATTATTATGAATGAATGTTATGCACTTTTGGACCTTCCTCACGGTGGTTTCCGTTAAAATGCGGTGCAAAGGTACAACTTTTCAGTGAATTATGCAAATTTTTCGGGATTTTTTTGTAATTTTGCACCCAAATTCATTAAGTATTTAAGGTAAAGGAAATGCAAGACATTAGAAACATTGCAGTTATTGCACACGTTGACCATGGTAAAACTACCTTGGTGGATAAGATGATGCTCGCTGGTAAACTGTTCCGTGACGGCCAGGATAACAGCGGCGAAGTGCTCGATTCCAACGACTTGGAGCGCGAGCGTGGTATCACCATTCTCTCAAAGAATGTATCTATCAATTGGAAAGGTACTAAGATTAATATCCTCGATACTCCTGGACACTCTGACTTCGGTGGTGAGGTTGAGCGCGTGCTCAACATGGCAGATGGTTGCCTCCTCCTCGTCGATGCTTTCGAGGGTCCTATGCCTCAGACTCGTTTCGTGCTGCAGAAGGCGTTGCAGCTCGGACTGAAACCTATCGTTGTCGTTAACAAGGTAGATAAGCCTAACTGTCGCCCTGAAGAGGTGTACGAAATGGTGTTCGACCTGATGTGCGACCTCGATGCTACTGAGGATCAGCTTGACTTTACTGTAGTTTACGGTTCAGCTAAGAATGGCTGGATGAGCGAGGACTACAACAAGCCAACAGACAACATTGATTATTTGCTCGACAAGATTGTGGAGATTATCCCTGCTCCTAAGCAGTTGGAGGGTACTCCTCAGCTCTTGATCACATCTCTTGACTATAGCTCTTACACCGGTCGTATCGCCGTAGGTCGTGTACACCGTGGTACTTTGAAGGATGGCATGAACATCACAATCTGCCATCGCGATGGTACTCAGGAGAAGACTAAGATCAAGGAACTCCATACCTTCGAGGGTATGGGTCATAAGAAGACAGACCATGTGGATTCTGGTGACATCTGTGCCGTTATCGGTTTGGAGAAGTTCGAGATTGGTGATACCATCTGCGACTTCGAGAACCCAGAGCCACTTCCTCCAATCGCTGTAGATGAGCCTACCATGAGTATGCTCTTCACCATCAACGATTCACCTTTCTTCGGTAAGGAGGGTAAGTTCTGTACTTCACGTCATATCCAGGAACGTTTGAACAAGGAGTTGGAGAAGAACCTGGCTCTTCGTGTTCAGCCTTACGAGGATACTACTGATAAGTGGATTGTTTCTGGTCGTGGTGTGCTCCATCTCTCTGTGCTCGTTGAGACCATGCGTCGTGAGGGCTATGAGCTTCAGGTAGGTCAGCCTCAGGTTATCTACAAGGAGATTGATGGTGTGAAGTGTGAGCCTATCGAGGAGTTGACCATCAACGTTCCAGAGGAGTTCGCTTCTAAGATGATTGATATGGTTACCCGTCGTAAGGGTGATATGACCTCTATGCTGAATATGGGTGAGCGTGTGGATATCGAATTTGATATTCCTTCACGTGGTATCATCGGTCTTCGTACCAATGTGCTCACCGCTTCTCAGGGTGAGGCTATCATGGCCCACCGTTTCAAGGAGTATCAGCCATACAAGGGCGAGATCAGCCGCCGTTCCAACGGTAGCATGATAGCGCTGGAAACTGGTACAGCCTATGCTTACGCCATCGATAAGTTGCAGGATCGCGGTAAGTTCTTCATCGACCCAGGTGAGGAGGTTTACGGTGGCGAGGTGGTTGGTGAGCATGTTCACGACAACGACCTGGTGGTTAATGTAACCAAGGCAAAGCAGTTGACCAACGTCCGTGCCTCTGGTTCTGACGAAAAGGCTCGCGTGATTCCTAAGACCGTGATGAGCCTTGAGGAGTGCCTGGAGTACATCCGCGAGGATGAATACGTAGAGGTAACTCCTAAGAGTATGCGTATGCGCAAGGTGATTCTCGATCACTTGGAGCGCAAGCGTAGTAATAAAGATTAAGCTATAGCTTATATATAAATGGATCCGTGAGAATTCCCCTCTAGCCGATTGCCTAGGCAGTCTGCTTGCAGGGGATTCTTTTTTTATTTAAAGATGATTCTTTATTTTTAATTTGGAATGTATCCGTATGTGGTTGTGGAAATTCTTTAGGAAATTCTCGTTGCCCTGTTCCCTGGTATTGGGAGCCGTGGGCTATCTGATCTTCGCCAATGTACCTTTCTTGGAACCTTTGGGCGATGCGGTGGGACCGAAGCTGGTGGATATGATGCCGTGGGTGCTCTTTGCCTTGCTCTATGTTACCTTCTGTAAGATTGAAATCAAGGAGATGAAACCGAAGGCTTGGCATTTCATCCTGCAGCTCATCCGAACCAGTCTGGCACTGATGATGGTGGTGCTTATCTTCGAATTCGGAGATAATTATGAAACCAAACTGGTGCTCGAAGGAGCTTTCATCTGTTTTATCTGTCCTACGGCGGCTGCCGTGGCTGTGGTCACTGAGAAACTGGGTGGCAGCATCGGTTCGTTGACAACTTATACGGTGATAGCCAATGTCTTTACGATGGTTATCATTCCTTGTCTTTTCCCGATGGTGGAGAAGGGGGCAGATGTTTCCTTTCTTTTTATGAGTGCGATGGTGTTCCGAAACGTAACCACGGTACTGGTGGTTCCTTTGCTTCTGGCTTTGCTGAGCCGCAAGTTTCTGCCTAAGTGGGTGGATAAGGTGAAGAGCGTGAAGGATTTGGGCTTCTATATGTGGTGCTTCAACCTTACTATCCTGATGGGTGAGACGGTTCGCAATATCCTCCATGCCGAGGTTTCGGGATGGATTCTTGCCTTGCTGCTCATTGTTCCGCTCTTTGTCTGTCTCATCCAGTTTGCCATTGGTAAGGCGGTGGGCAGACATTATGATGCGAGCATCAGTGCCGGTCAGGCTTTGGGACAGAAGAATACCATTGTGGGCATCTGGCTCACTCTTACTTTCCTGAATCCTCTTGCCGCCGTAGCTCCGGGTGCCTATGTGGTTTGGCAGAACCTGGTGAATGGCTGGCAGCTGTGGTATAAGGAGAAATACGGAAAACTGAAGTGGTAGCAATAAAAATAGGGTGTGGCATCAATTGATGACACACCCTATTTTTATATAGAGGATTTTATTTGCTTGTAGAAATAAAGATGCACTCGATGGTTACGTTGCCATCCATCCATTTGGCTGGAATGGTATAGGTGCCATCCTTGGCAATATCTGTCTTCTTGAGCGATTCTATCTGATCACCATGGGTAATGGTGAAGTCACCATAGGTGAATCCTGGAGCTGGAACCATCTTAACCTTGAATGGCTTGCCGTATGCCACCTTGTAGTTGTTGAGGGTAGTTCCATCTGCTGCGGTCACCATACCGTTGCGGTTAGCCTCGGTTACAGAAACAAACTCGCTGTGAGCCTTCTTCTTTGCATCACCTTCGGTCTTCAGCAAGGTGATGCGAGGAGCGTTGGTCAGGTGGATATTGATATCGTCAATATATACTACTTCATCCTGCTTCATCTCGTGAGGTGACTCAGCATGAGGAACCACTACCAGGCTATAGATATCTACACCTTCTGTACTCTTGATTGGGAATACGGCGTCAGCCCACTGGCCGGCAGGAACAGGAGTGGTTGACTTGATCCAGAACTGCTCCACTTCGTTAGACTGTCCGGCTCTGTCTCTTCTCTTTCCGAGACCTACCAGCATCACTCTTCCTTCCATCGGACGGTTGATCAATACGTGAACCACTTTTCCTGAAGGACCCAGTGCGATTGGTTTCTTCAGATCAATTCTTGCACCGAAGATGTTGGAAGCCAGTCGTGAACGCTGGAAGCCGAGCACCTTCTTGTTGGGATTGTTGGTGAGGTCAGGATTATCCACGACCTCGCAGTTGCCTGCCAGTTCTCCTGTGCGGAATGGGGAATGCTCCCATCTATCGTAAACTCCCACAGATTTGTAATCCTGGGTGTCGAACTTAATTTCTTGTCCCATTGCAGCCAATGGTAACAAACACAATGCTATGAGTAATTTCTTCATATTCGTAGTGTAGAGTCAAAGTTTAAAATACTTTAATGGAATGTAACAAAGGACAAGCCTTGCTGTCGTCGATGACAACCTTCAGACCTTTTACCTGATAGCCTTTGCCGTAACTGTCTGATGTGCTGCCGTTCAACGGGATGATGCGCTTGTATCCGATGGTGGTAGTGGTGCACTTCTCTGCGATAGGTTTCCATGTCTTTCCGTCTTCAGAGATTTCGATATGGAACTTTCTTACTCGCTGACCTTTGCGGATGTACTCCATCATATCCACATAGCGAACGGTCTGTGGCTTGTCCCAGTTGAAGGTGATGGTAGCCTGCTTCACGCCATCATCAGTAGCCCAATAGGTATTCTTGTTGTTATCAGTCAGGTTCTTGGCTGCATAGTTGCGGTTGGCACCAGCCTGACGGGTATTGCTTACGGTAACCTTTGCCTTCTGTGCCAGGTCTTTGCCCAGACGGGTACGAATCATGTTGCCCATATCCTTGAGGACGCGAACATCGATATCAGGTAGCAAACCGCTCTTGTCTGGAGGGCAGTTTAAGATCAGAGTAGCATTTCTACCTACAGTCTCCAGATACATCTGGAAGAGGCACTCTACAGAGAGAGGCTTCTCGCCCTCGTGCCAGAACCATCCCTTGTCAGTGAGCTTGGCATCGCTCTCTCCCGGGTCCCACTGCCATCCGTCTTCGGTACCATACATACCGTTGCTTTCAGGTGCATAACCTCTTTCGTCGGTGAGCCAGTTGGTTTCGCCTGCCCATCCTGCCTCGTTGCCAATCCATCTTGACTCAGCACCTACACCCCAGAGGATGATGTCAGGGCAAACCTTGTGGATGGAGTCTCTGAGGTTAGGAATATCATAATAGGTAGAACGATCTACGTTCACGGTCGTGTTGCGTCCGCCGTAGTATCCGTCACCACCGTTGGCACCGTCGAACCACATTTCAAACTGGTCTTTGCCATACTGTGCCAACTCTGCGCACTGGCGCAGGAAAACATCGTTTACATACTTCTCAGTGCCGTAGTATTTGCTGTTTCTATCCCATGGAGAAACATAGAAGCCGTACTTCATACCCAGGTTGCGTGCAGCCTTGGCAAAGTCGCGAGGAATGTTGGTGGTCTTACCGTTCTCATTGCCGGCATTGACGATGGAATGGTCAGTTGTAGATGTAGGCCAGAGGCAGAAACCGTCATGATGCTTGACTACTGCGATACCGCCCTTCATGCCTGCAGCCTTTACGGCCTTGAGCCATTGAGTAGGGTTAGGCTTCTTGGTAGGAGCAAAAAGGGTTACGTCTTCACTTCCGAGTCCCCATTCTCTGTTGGTATAGGTATTCATGCCATAATGGAAGAAGGCATAGAATTCAGTCTCCTGCCATTTCATCTGGCGATCGCTTGGAACAGGGAATACAGCTGTAGGCTCGTTGTCTGGATTAGGCAACGACTGCTGCTTTACTTGGAAAACACTCTGGGAGTGGCCAGCCATGGCAGTCATGACGAAGGACACCCCTATAAAAACTTTTTTGATGTTCATGGTTGTTGTATTTAAATCGATACACTTTAATCTTACCATAATAATAGATGTATATAATAGTTATTGATGCTATTGGTGATAGTTACTAATGATTCATCTGTAAAGATAGGAGTTTTATAAATAGTAACAAAACTTTTCTGGTTAATTAAATATAAACGCCCGCAATTTTGCTTTGCGGGCGTTTGTATAGGGTTAGTCTTGTGTAGGATAAATCAAATTCTCTTTGGTGATGCAGTTGAGCACCTCTTCCAAATATTTTTTCGATTCATACTTTGCCATAGGCAGGTCGTGGAGCAGATAGTTACCGCAATCCTTGGCTGCCTGTCCAGGAATTTCTCCTTCGAAGTCGGCTACAAACTGGAAGGTGCGCTTCATCAGTTCTACGATGTCCTTGCTCTCCAGGTCGCCCTTGATGAGGAGGTAGTTGCCGGTGAGGCATCCCATTGGCCCCCAGTAGATGATGCGGTCTTTCCATTCCTCATCGTTGCGCAGGTAGGTGGCTGCCAGATGTTCGATGGTATGGATGGCACCGTTGTGGAGGCAAGGCTCCTGATTAGGCACCTTCATGCGGATATCGAAGGTTGTGACGACTTCTCCGCCTACTTCGTCCTTGCGGCTTACGTAGATGCCGCGGAGTAACTTGTTATGATTGATGGTAAAACTTGGAATCTTATTCATTTTACTTTGAACTTTGAATATTGAACTTTTTACTTTGAATGTTACAGACTTTCGAGGAAAGCCTTGGTGACATTGAATGATCCTTCTGCCATTTTAGCCCAGAAGTCGAAGTACTGCTGTGCCTTGGTATCCTTCAGAGGCACATCGCTGATGATGCGGAAGGAGATGAAAGGAGTCTTGTAGATGTGGCAGGTCTGTGCGATGGAGCAGCTTTCCATATCCACAGCCATGGCATGAGGGAAGTGCTCCAGGATAGAGCGCATCTTCTCCTTGCTATCTACGAACCATTCTCCGCTTACAATCTGTCCGGCATGAATCTTTGGATGCTGGTTGTCTGGCAGTTCATTGATGGCAAGTGCCTTCTCAACATACTCCTTTGGGGTGTTGAAGGTGGCTGGCATGCCGAGGATCTGACCGTACTCGCACTCGTCGCCGCAGTAAGCATCGTGATATACACAGTCGGTAGCTACCACCACTTCGGTAACATTGAGGTTGATATCGGCGCCTCCAGCCACACCCGAAGAGATGACGAGGTCTGGGTGGTAATTGTCAATCATTTCCACAGCTCCGATGGCGCTGTTCACCTTTCCGATGCCGCACTGCTGCATCACTACTTCATTCTCGCCGATCTTTCCGATGACGAAGTCCTTATGATTCTTTCGCTCAGTCTGCGATTCTGTCAATAATGTCTTGAGTTGCGTGAACTCCTTGTCCATCGCAACGATAATTCCTATTTTCATATTGATTTATTTCTATTTTGGGTGCAAAGTTACAAAATAAATCCCATAAAAAAACATTTCCCCACCTATATTTTATAATAGGCAGAGAAATGTTATCCAAGTTTCGCAAGTTCTGAATGTTACATTATTATATTGCAAACTACGAAAAATGTATGGTTCTATTAGAAGTTCACTCCGAAATTGAGCAAGAGAGCTCCATTATGCGATTTGTCAAAACTGTCGTGGCAGATGTTGGCAAGACCGATGTCGTAGCTGAGATCGGCATAGAACATATCGTAGCCGATGCCGCAACCGATGCGCAGACCACCATCCAGACGGCGGAAATTGTCGCTGCGGAAGGAACTCTGGGCCTCTCGCTCGGCAAAGTTCTTGATCTTGCCACCTACACCCACTGCGAAGTAACCGCCGAATTGTGGCTGGATGGAGAAGTGGTCATCTACATCATACTTGTATTTCAACACCGCAGGAATCTGCAGGTAGTTGAGGTCGTAGGTCATCTTTTTGCCGGAAACCAGATCTTTCTTGCCACCTTTTTCTATATAAGAGAGACCCGTCTCCAGATACAGAGGCGCAGTATCCGTGAGCGGAATGCCGGCAACTATGCCTACGTTGAGGCCCGTCTGCCAGTCGCCGCCATCCAGACGGGAATCATCCGAATTCACGTAGGTGAATGCCGGACCGATTCGGAAACCGAAGTATGGAGCACCATAACTGTGGTTGTATCTGTAGTCGAGATGTCCTGTCTTCTTGTTGTAATATCTACTATTCTTATAGTTCTGAGCCGTTGATGGAATCACTGCCAGGAGTATTGCCATCATGATAAATGCGATTCTTTTCATATTGATGTGATTTTAATTATTATCTGGTGCAAAGGTATGAATTTTCGGTCATCTTGCAGCGTGAGAATCCCTATAATGATGGGGGGAAAACCCTATTGCGTCTTTTCTTCGATAAAAAAAGTAAAAAGTTTCTTCTATTATTTTGTAGTGTCTTCATTTCTCATTATCTTTGCACCAAATTATAAACGTTTATAGAAAAAGATGAAATTATTCAAGAAGTATCTACTGGATATTCTGGTAGTGATTGTTTTTGCAGTGATCTCTTTCGTGTACTTCATGCCTGCCGACATGGACGGACGAATTCTGTTCCGACACGACTCGGCGGCGAGCAAGGGATTGGGACATGAGAAAGAGCTTTTCCAACAGCAGACTGGCGAGACAACCCGTTGGACCAACTCTGTGTTTGGTGGTATGCCAACCTATCAGATGTCGCCTTCGTACGGCAGTACCCAGGTGCTCAGCCAGGTAACGAAGGCTTATCATCTGTGGTTGCCTGATTATGTATGGTATGTGTTTGTCTATCTCCTGGGCTTTTATATCATGCTCCGTGCCTTCGATTTCCGACAATCGCTGGCGGCGCTGGGTTCCATCATCTGGGCATTCTCATCCTACTTCTTTATTATCATTGCAGCAGGTCATATCTGGAAGGTATGGGCTTTGGCCTATCTGCCTCCTATGATTGCAGGTGTGGTACTGGCTTATCGGGGTAAGTATCTGAAAGGTCTGCTCCTCACCGCCATCTTCTCGGCTTTCGAGGTGAATGCCAACCACGTGCAGATGACCTATTATTATCTCTTCATCATCCTCTTCATGGTGATTGCCTTCCTGGTAGATGCCATCAAGAAGGGTGAACTCGCCCGTTTTGGCAAGGCAACGGCGGTATGTGCCGTGGGTGCTCTCATCGGTATCTCGCTCAACCTCTCCAACCTGTATCATACCTGGCAGTATGGTCAGGAAACCATGCGTGGAAAGAGCGAACTGGTGAAGAAGAATGCTGCTAACCAGACCAGCAGTGGTTTGGATAGAGACTATATCACCCAGTGGAGCTATGGTATTGATGAAACCTGGACGCTCCTGATTCCTGATGCCAAGGGTGGTGCTTCCGTACCTCTCGCCCAGAATACGCAGGCGATGGAGAAGGCGGATCCTAACTTCGTGCAGATTTATCAGCAGCTCGGACAGTACTGGGGCAACCAGCCTGGTACGAGCGGTCCTGTATATGTAGGAGCATTCGTATGCATGCTCTTCGTTCTCGGCTTGTTTATTGTCAAGGGTCCGATGAAGTGGGCATTGCTGGCTGCCACCATCCTGAGCGTCCTGCTCTCCTGGGGTAGAAACTTCATGCCGTTCACCGATTTCTTCCTTGATTACATTCCGATGTATGCCAAGTTCCGAACGGTGGCTTCTATCCTCGTGATAGCCGAGTTCACCATTCCGTTGCTTGCCATGATGGCTTTGAAAAAAATCATCGATGAGCCGGAGATACTCACCAGTAAGATCAAACTGGTATATGCCAGCTTTGGTCTGACGGCAGGCTTCTGTCTGCTCTTTGCCCTGATGCCGGGTGTTTTCTTCCCTGATTTCATTTCCGTTCAGGAAACTCAGGCGTTGCAGCAGTTGCCGGCAGAATACCAGGGACCGATCATGAGCAATCTCATCGAGATTCGCAAGAGTATCTTTACTTCCGATTGCTGGCGCTCGTTCTGGGTCATCGTCATCGGCTCAGCCTTTCTGCTACTTTACAAGATGAAGAAGTTGGGTGCTGAGTATATGATTGCCGGCATCGCCGTGCTCTGTCTGGTTGATATGTGGATGGTGAACAAGCGTTATCTCTACGATGATATGTTCGTAGATAAGAACGTGCGCGATACTCCTCAGCAGATGACGGAGACCGATAAGATTATCTGCCGCGACAAGGCGCTCGATTACCGTGTGCTCAATCTTGCTTCCAATACCTTCAATGAGAATGAGACCTCTTATTACCACAAGAGCATCGGCGGTTATCATCCAGCTAAGCTCCGTCGCTATCAGGAGATGATCGATGCACATATTGCTCCTGAGATGCAGAAGACGATGAAGGCAGTGGCTGAGGCTGGTGGTGATATGACTAAGGTGAATGGAGACAGCATCTTCCCGGTTTTGAACATGCTCAATACCAAATACTTCATCCTGCCTTTGCAGGGCGGTCAGACGGTTCCTGTACAGAACCCATATGCCTACGGCAATGCCTGGTTTGTGGATGAGGTGCAGTATGTCAACAATGCCAACGAGGAGATTGATGGTGTGGGAAAGGTCAACCTCCGTCATGTGGCGGTGGCTGATGCCAAGTTCAAGGAGCAGTTGGCTCAGAGCGTGAAGCAGGATGATACTTCGGTGGTGAAGATGATCCAGTATAAGCCAAACAACCTCACCTACGAGGTGAAGTCGAGCAAGGGCGGCGTCATCGTCTTCTCTGAGATTTACTATCCTGGATGGACTGCTACCGTAGATGGTCAGCCTGTAGAACTGGGACGTGTGGATTATATCCTCCGTGCCATCAACGTGAAACCGGGCAACCACAAGGTGGTACTCGACTTCCATCCTCAGTCGCTCAAGAATACAGAGATGGTAGCTTATATCGGCTATGGTGTTCTGGTACTCCTTATTATAATAGGTATAGGGGTGGAAATCAAAAAGCGCAAGAAGACAGATGATGTTTCGAACAGAAATTGATATTCCGAAGGCCGACTTCGAGATACAGCCGGCAGAGCAGATGCTCTTCGTGGGCAGTTGCTTTGCCGACAATCTGGGTCGCCGATTTGTGGAGAATCGCTTCCGTGCCACGGTGAATCCCTTCGGTGTGATGTATAATCCGGCAAGCATTCTCCATACGGTAGAGAAATGTACCGGGGTGCATCCTCGTGTGGCAGTCTTTACGCTAGGTACGAACCACGTGTATATTCTGAAGGAAACGGGCGAGATTGTGGATAACTGCCAGAAGCGACCCCAGCGCCTTTTCGAGGAAAAGGAACTGAGTGAAGAGGAATGTGCCGGGTATCTGCAAAAGGCGATTGATTTACTGAAAGCTGAAAAGGTAATCATCACCGTAAGCCCCATCCGTTATGCCAAATACGGCTATCATGGAAGTCAGCTTTCGAAAGCTACGCTTCTGTTGGCTGCAGACCGCTTGGTGAAGGCGAACCCTGGTGTGGTGAGCTATTTTCCTGCTTACGAAATCATGAACGATGAACTTCGTGATTACCGTTTCTACAAGGAAGATATGCTGCACCCGAGCAATCAGGCGGTAGAATATATCTGGGAGAAATTCCGGGAAACCTATTTCGGCAAGGCTGCCGAGCTGTTTCTGGAAGACTGGCGTCCCATCTGGGAAGCCCTCGGACACAAGCCCTTCAACCCCGATAGCGAGGAACATCAGAAGTTCATCGCCAGAACGGAAGAAAGGAAAAGATTGTTCGAGAAAAAGTATGGGTTAGTGAAGGGCTGAAAGCCCAAAAGCATAATATAGAACATTTAAAGTATTAAGACAATGACATATACTATTGAAAAGGTAACCACACTGATAGGTGCGCGTCGCTATGGAGACAATGATACCAACATCGGTTTTATCCTGACCGATAGTCGTTCACTTTGTTTCCCAGAGGAAACTCTGTTTTTTGCACTCAAGTCTGAGCGCAATGATGGTCATAACTACATCCCTGAACTGTATCGCAGAGGTGTGAAAAACTTTGTGGTAACTGATGTCCCTAAAGGCTATGCTTCTGATTATCCGGAGGCTAACTTCCTGAAGGTGGTCAATACGCTGGAGGCTCTTCAGCGTCTGGCTGAGCGCCATCGTGATGAATTCAATATCCCTATCGTGGGTATTACGGGTTCCAATGGCAAGACGATGGTCAAGGAGTGGCTCTATCAGCTGCTCTCGCCAAGCATGTTCGTTACCCGCAGCCCTCGCAGTTACAATTCTCAGATAGGTGTGCCATTGTCTGTCTGGCTGATGAACGAGCAGACCCAGGTAGGTGTCTTCGAGGCGGGTATCAGTCAGCCTGGCGAGATGCTTGCCCTTCGTGACATCATCCAGCCTGCCATCGCCGTTCTTACCAATGTGGGTTCTGCCCATCAGGAGAACTTCTCTTCCCTGGAGGAGAAGTGCCGTGAGAAGCTCATCCTCTTCCATGATGCTGAAACCGTGGTTTATGATGGCGATGATGAGGTGATTACCAAGGTGGTGGCTGAATATCCTGATTATAAAGGCGAGAAACTCTTCTGGTCGCTTAAGAACCCTGAGGCTCCTTTCTATGTCAAGAAGATAGAGAAGCAGCAGAGCGTGAGCGTCATCAACTATATATATAAAGGTGTAGAGGATAGCTTCTCCATTCCTTTCATCGATGATGCTTCCATCCAGAACTCCATCATCTGTGCTACTGTCGCTTCCAAGCTCGGACTCTCTGCCGAGGACATCGACAAGCGTATGGCACAGCTCGAACCGGTTGCGATGCGACTGGAGGTAAAGGTGGGTCAGCACGGCTGTACTCTCATCAACGACAGTTACAACAGCGATATCAACTCACTCGACATCGCTCTCGACTTCATGAATCGCCGTCCTGATCATCGTGGTCGTCGCCATACTTTGATCTTGAGCGATATCTATCAGAGTGGTCAGACTCCCGAGGCTCTATATAAAGAGGTGAGCGATCTCGCCCGCAAGCGTGGCGTAGTAAAGTTCATCGGTATTGGTCCGGAACTCTGCAAGCAGCATGATACGATTCAGATTTCAGAAAAGTTCTTCTTCCCGAATGTGGAGGAGTTTATCAATAGCGAGGTCTTTGCCTCCCTCCGCGATGAGGTTATCCTCCTGAAGGGTGCCCGCCAGTTTGGTTTCGATCAGCTTACCGAACTGCTGGTGCAGAAGGTGCATGAAACCACCCTAGAGGTCAACCTGAATGCGGTGGTTGCCAACCTCAACTACTACCGTGCCTTTATGAAACCGGAAACAAAACTGGTCTGCATGATCAAGGCGGATGGCTATGGTGCCGGAGCGGTAGAGATTGCCAAGACCCTGCAGGATCATCGTGTAGATTATCTGGCTGTAGCTGTAGCCGATGAGGGTGTCACCCTTCGCAAGAACGGTATCACCAGCAACATCATGATCATGAACCCGGAGATGACAGCCTTCAAGACCATGTTCGATTACGACCTGGAGCCTGAGGTGTATTCTTTCCGATTGCTCGATGCACTCATCAAGGCTGCCGAGAAGGAGGGTGTCACCGGATTCCCTGTTCACATCAAGCTCGATACCGGTATGCATCGCATGGGCTTCAATCCAGAAAACGATATGGAGGAGCTTATCGGTAAGCTGAAGCACCAGAATGCCATCATCCCTCGTTCCGTATTCTCTCACTTCGTGGGAAGCGATGACGATAGTTTCGATGATTTCTCAGCCCATCAGTTTGAACTCTTCGATAAGGGAAGCCGACAGTTGCAGGCTGCCTTCGACCATAAGATCCTGCGCCATATCTGCAATTCGGCAGGTATCGAGCACTTCCCGGAGTGCCAGTTGGATATGTGCCGCCTGGGTCTCGGACTCTATGGCATCAACTCCCGCAATAATAAGACCATCAACTGCGTGAGCACCCTGAAGACTACCATCCTCCAGATGCACAACGTGAAGGCGGGCGATAGTGTAGGCTATAGTCGCAAGACCATCCTCGATAAGGACAGTGTCATTGCTGCCATTCCTATCGGATATGCTGATGGTTTGAACCGCCGTCTTGGCAATCGCCATGCCTACTGTCTGGTTAACGGTCAGAAGGCAGATTATGTAGGCAACATCTGTATGGATGTGGCGATGATTGATGTCACCGGCATCAACTGCAAGGAAGGTGATAGCGTGGAACTCTTCGGCGAGCATCTTCCTGTTCAGGTGTTGAGTGATATTCTGGAGACAATTCCTTACGAAGTGCTGACCACCATCAGCAACCGAGTGAAGAGGGTTTATTACCAGGATTAAGCGTGAAAAGAAGCGTTGCTGGCGACAATAAATCGTGCAAAAACGTATAAAAAACGATAAATCCCATCCGAAAAGCTCGGATGGGATTCTTTTTTACGTAAATTTTTCCATTAAAACGTATTGAATATGAATAAAAAAGTGTATCTTTGCAACCAACAAATCATCTAAAAACAAGCAAGGGTGCACTTTTATGTGTATTTCTTTAACTATTTAACAATTCAAAAGTAATAATGGAACAAGTATTTAGCTATATCATTAGTCTGGGTGCGAGCGTGATGATGCCTATCATCTTCACGGTCATCGGACTGTGTATTGGCATGAAATTCGGAAAGGCTTTGAAGTCGGGACTCTTCGTAGGTGTGGGTTTCGTGGGACTGGGTGTGGTGACAGCTTTGCTGACTACCAACTTCAATGATCCGTTGAAGGCTATCTCCGACATCTATCACCTGCAGTTGAATGTGTTTGATATGGGATGGCCTGCAGCTGCTGCCGTAGCTTATAATACTGCGGTGGGTGCCTTGATTATCCCAATCTGCTTGGGTGTCAACTTTCTGATGTTGATTACCAAGACCACCCGTACGGTAAACATCGACCTCTGGAACTACTGGCATTTCGCATTCATCGGTGCCGTAGCTTACTTCGTGATGGGCGAGAGCTTGCTTTGGGGATACTTCGCAGCCATCGTCTGCTATATGATTACATTGGTATGTGCAGACCTGACCGCCGATAAGTTCCAGAAGTACTACGATTTGGATGGAATCTCTATTCCGCAGCCATTCTGCCAGAGTTTCATGCCATTCGCCATCGTCTTCAACAAGCTCCTGGATATGATTCCTGGTTTCTCTAAGCTCGATGTAGATGCCGAGGGATTGAAGAAGAAGTTTGGCGTGCTTGGCGAACCATTGGTTCTCGGAGTCATCGTAGGTGCCCTGATTGGTTGGGCAGCTCAGTTGGATATCAAGAAGATTCTCTTTCTGGGTGTAACCATGGGAGCTGTTATGGAGCTGATTCCTCGTATCACCTCTCTCTTTATCGATGGTCTGAAGCCAATTTCAGAGAAAACACAGGAGTTGGTCAAGACCAAGTTCAACGGCAAGAAGGTACACATCGGTATGAGTCCTGCCTTGGTTATCGGTCATCCTACTACCTTGGTAGTATCAGTCATCTTGATTCCGGTTATCCTGGCAATCGCAGTCTTCCTGCCTGGCAACCAGTTCTTGCCTTTGGCATCATTGGCAGGTATGTTCTACCTCTTCCCATTGATTCTGCCATTTACCAAGGGTAATGTAGTGAAGACCCTTATCATCGGTCTGATTGCCCTCATCATCGGTCTCTATTTCGTAACCGATATGGCACCTGACTTTACGATGGCTGCCAACCAGGTATATGCAGCCACAGGCGATAATGCCGCTCATATTCCTGACGGATTCGCAGGTGGTGCGCTCGATTTCGCTTCCTCTCTCTTCGGATGGGTAATCTATCGTGGCGTCAAGCTTTCATACGTTGGTATGGGTGTGCTCACCATCCTCACCATCGCCCTGCTGGTTCTCAACCGCCAGCGCATCGTGAAGGAAGAAAAGGCAGCAGCCAAGAAATAAAACAAGAAAGTGAAGAACGAAGAATTCAAGTAATCATAAAGTTCAAAGTTCAAAATTCAATGTAAACGATTATGAAGAAATTAACATTAATATTAGCAGCAATGGTATTAACAGCAAGTCAGGCTTTTGGCCAGTGTGGTAAGTGTGGATACGAAGTGAAGGCTGAAAATGCCTACACTAACTATAACGTTCGTTATGCGAGCAATCCTATGGATGCCAAGCATTATACAACCGAGCGTCTCCGCAGTGAGTTCGCAATCGAGAAGGTGTTCGCTCCAGGTGAGGTAAACTGGACCTACACTATGTTCGACCGTTTCCTCATCGGTGGTGCAGAGCCAACAACCGCTCCTTTGAAACTCACTTCTATCGCTCCGCTTTATACCGATAAGCCTAACGATCAGAAGAATCTGCTCGACAACCGTGAGTTGGGTATCATCAATATCGGTGGCGAGGGGACTGTTACCGTAGATGGCAAGAAATATACACTTGCTTTCCAGGAGGCTCTCTATGTAGGTCGTGGTGCCAAGAGCATCGAGGTAAGTAGCAAGGATGCTGCCAAGCCTGCTAAGTTCTATATGAACAGTGCCTGCGCTCATCAGACCTATCCTACCAAGAAGGTAACCCTGAAGGATGCCAACAACATCAAGGCGGGTAGCCTGAAGGAGAGTAACGACCGTGTAATCCACCAGTTGATCATCGATGGCGTAGCTGGTGTCCGTACCTGCCAACTGCAGATGGGTGTTACCGAATTGAAGGAGGGCTCTGTATGGAACACCATGCCGGCTCATACTCACCTCCGTCGTATGGAGACTTACCTTTATTATAATGTTCCAGAGGGTCAGAAGATTCTCCATGTCATGGGTGAACCACAGGAGACACGTCCTGTCTGGTTGAACAATGAGCAGGCTGTCATTGCTCCTGAATGGTCTATTCACTGCGCTGCAGGTACCAGCAACTATACCTTTATCTGGGGTATGGCAGGAGAAAACCTTATCTATAACGATATGCAGGTGGTGAAGATCCCAACATTGGAATAAATAAAAAAACGCTTAAAAACTGAGACAAATGAGTCCTATTACAACAAGTAAAATGTCCAACTTCCGTTGGGTAATCTGTGCGTTGCTTTTCATTGCCACCACAGTCAATTACATGGACCGCCAGGTTCTGTCATTAACATGGAAAGACTTCATCGCTCCAGAATTCCACTGGACTGATGACGACTACGGTACGATTACCGGTCTTTTCTCAATCTTCTATGCCATCGCCAACCTCTTCGCTGGTAAGTTCGTGGATTGGATGGGTACCAAGAAGGGTTATCTCATCGCCATCTTCGTATGGTCAACCGGTGCTGTGATGCACGCAGGTTGCGGTTGGGTAGCTATGCAGATCGAGGGTTACGATTCTATCGAGACACTCCGCATGGTACAGGCTGGCAGTGATGCAGCTGTAGCTATCGCCACCATCAGTGTATGGTTGTTCCTCTCTTGCCGCTTGATTCTTGCTGTGGGTGAGGCTGGTAACTTCCCTGCTGCCATCAAGGTAACAGCAGAGTATTTCCCAAAGAAAGATCGTGCTTTCTCTACTGCCATCTTCAACAGTGGTGCTTCTGTAGGTGCCTTGGCAGCTCCAGCTACCATTCCATTGTTGGCTCGCAGCATGGGCTGGGAGTGGGCTTTCATCATCATCGGTGTGCTCGGTTATGTATGGATGGGTCTTTGGGTGTGGCTTTATGAGAAGCCATCTCAGAGCAAGCATGTAAACAAGGCTGAGCTTACTTACATTGAGCAGGATGAAGATATGGAGAAGGTAGGTGCTGAGGCTGAGAATGCTGAGGCTGCTGAAGAGGAGAAGACGATCGGCTTCCTGAAGTGCTTCAGCTATCGCCAGACCTGGTCGTTCATCGTGGGTAAGTTGATGACCGATGGTGTATGGTGGTTCTTCCTCTTCTGGGCTCCTGCTTACTTCTCTGATCAGTATGGTTACTCTTCTGACTCTGGTATGGGTATCGCCCTCATCTTCACTCTCTATGCGATTGTTACGGTATTGAGTATCGGTGGCGGTTACTTGCCAACCTATTTTGTAGATAAGAAGGGTATGAATCCATATATCGGCAGAATGCGTGCGATGTTGATCTTCGCCTGCTTCCCATTGCTCGGTCTGATAGCTCAGCCTATGGGTGAGTACAGTGCATGGTGGCCAGCTGTCATCATCGGTTTGCTCGGTGCGGGTCATCAGGCTTGGTCTGCCAACCTCTATTCTACCATCGGTGATATGTTCCCTAAGTCAACTGTGGCTACCATCACTGGTATTGGTGCCATGGCGGGTGGTATCGGTTCTTTCCTCATCAACAAGGGTTCCGGTATGCTCTTCACCTACGCAGAGGGTCAGGGTTCTGCCTTCACCTTTATGGGCTTCGATGGCAAGCCAGGTGCTTATATGATTGTATTCTGCATCTGTAGTGTGGCTTACCTCGTAGGATGGTGTATCATGAAGGCATTGGTGCCTAAGTACAAGCCTATCGTCGTAGAGTAGTTCAATTGAAAATAATGATAGAAGCGCAGCAGACTATTTGCCTGTTGCGCTTTTCTTTTTTTTATAGTGCATAGGGTGTTTTTTGCTCCTAAAATACGCAAGAATAAATAAATTGGTTTAAAATATTTGTGCGTATAATTTTTTTTTGTAACTTTGCACAAAACTTAGTATATTACTTAAACTTAAAAAAATAATGAAGAAAGCAGTTGTGGTTATAGCTTTACTCAGCCAGGCTCTGGGCTTGACTTATGCCGATGATCAGACCGGGACAAGGGGTATCGGACAGTATCCGGGACGCCCATCTCAGTTTACGGCTCCTCAAATGGTGAAGGATGATACCTATAGGAATATCGCCTTGAACCGTATGGTATATACTTCCTCGAATGCCGATTTCAATCTTACAGGTCATCTGGTAACAGATGGTATCATCACCAGCAAGGCTCCTTCCTTCCTGAGTGTAAGAACGAATGAAGGCGAGTTGTCCAACCGTGACAAGGAGAAGATGATTGATGGCAACACGGTTACCAGTCAGTATATCAAGGGCGAGAAGGCTTTTGCTGAGTTCAATTGGGAAGCCATGAAGGTAAACCTCAGAAACCTGAAGTTTACAGGTGAATTGGCTTACTATCAGGACAAGGCTACTCAGGGGTATGTGATTCGTGTGATGGGTTCACACAATGGTACGAAATGGGAGGTGCTGGGAGAAGAGAAAGGCACCGGACTTCCTGGCGAGGCTACCAAGCAGCAGGTAAGTTCCGACCCTAATAAGTTCCAGGATGTGGTGCGACTGCCGCTCCGCAAGCTGAATATTTCTATACCTTTGAAGAAACCGGACAACTACGAGCACGTACGCATCGAATTTACTATGCCAGGTGCTGCGTGGTGGCGCGTCAAACTCATCGATAATACTACTTCATGGCGTCCATCCATGCACTTCTCCAGTGTATGGAAGTCTGAATTGGCAAAGAATGCCCAGTGGCTCTATGTTGATCTGGGTACTGTGGCTGATTTCGATCAGGTGAATCTCTTCTGGGTCAACAAGGCTCGCCAGGGCAAGATCCAGGTTTCCAGTGATGCCAGAAACTGGAATGATATCGCTACCCTGGGTCAGCAGAAGCAGAAGGGCTTGACCGAGAAGGTGGCTTGCAAGGGCCATGGCAGATATGTGAGATTGCTGCTTACCCAGCCGGATGCTTCCGGTCGCTATGCCTTGTCAGAGATGCAGGTGATGGGTAAGGGGGGCTTGCGTGCCGAGGCAGCCAACACATTGCCTTCTAAGAATGGCAAGCAGATGCTCAACCAGTGGCAGCTGCGCCGTGAGGGAAGTGATGCCTGGATTCAGGCTACCGTTCCTGGTACCGTGCTCACCAGCTATATGAATATCGGTGCGGTGCCTGATAACCGCTACGATGATAATATGCGACAGATTTCCGAGTCGTTCTTCAACTCTGATTTCTGGTATCGTACTACCATCAACCATCAGCCATCTGCCAACAAGAACCAGCATACCTATCTCAACTTCGATGGTATCAACTGGAAGGCGGATATCCTCCTCAATGGTGAGAAGCTCGGCAGAATCGATGGTGCCTTTATCCGCTCTCGCTTCGACGTGACCAAGAAGTTGAAGCCGGGTGCCAACAAGCTCGAGGTGCATGTCATCAAGAATGCCCACTTCGGCGTAGTGAAGCAGAAAAATCTCCAGAATACCGACCTCAACGGTGGTGAGTTGGGTGCTGATAATCCAACCTTCCACGCATCCATCGGCTGGGACTGGATTACCAATACCCCAGGTCGTGAAATCGGTATCTGGAATGATGTCTATCTCACCCACGATAATGGTGTGAGCGTTTCCGATCCGCTGGTAACATCTACTTTGAATCTGCCGGATACATTGGCAACCATGACTCCATCTGTCTTCCTGAAGAATGCAGATGCTGTGGCTAAGACCGTGAAGCTTTCCGGTTTTATCGGTAAGATCCAGTTCGAGCAGGAAGTTACCCTGCAGCCAAACGAGAAGCGTGAGGTGGCTTTCGCCCCAGCTGATTATCCTCAGCTCAAGAACCAGCGCATGAATCTCTGGTGGCCTAACGGCTATGGTTCTCCTTATTTATATGATGCCGGTTTCAAGGTTTCAGACAAGGCTTCAGGCGAGGTAATCTCTGAGGTCAACTATAAGGCGGGTATCCGCCAGATGAGTTATGCCGACCTGGATACCCAGACCAAGATTTACATCAATGGCAAGCGATTGAATCCATTGGGTGGTAACTGGGGATTCTCTGAGACCAATCTCAACTACCGTGGACGTGAATACGATGCTGCCGTTCGCTACCATAAGGAGATGAACTACAATATGATTCGCGACTGGGTGGGTCAGATTGGTGATGAGGAACTGTATGAGGCATGCGATAAGTATGGTATCATGATCTGGCAGGACTTCTGGCTGGCTAACCCATGGGACGGACCGGATCCTGATGACGACAAGATGTTCCTCGATAACTCTGCCGATTACATCTCCCGCATCCGCAACCATGCTTGTATCGGTATCTATTGCGGTAGAAACGAGGGCTTCCCTCCTGCATCCATCGACAAGGTGCTGAGAGAGCAGGTGAAGGCGATTCATCCACAATTGGGTTATATTCCTAGCTCTGCCGACCTGGGTGTGAGCGGTCATGGTCCTTACCAGATGAAGTCACCATCTTTCTACTTCGCTAACCAGAGCCATAAGCTGCATTCAGAGCGTGGTATGCCGAATGTGCCTACCTTCGAGTCTCTGAGCAGAATGATGGAACCGGAGCATCTGTGGCCACAGAGCGATGCCTGGGGACAGCATGATTATACATTGAAGGGTGCCCAGGGTGGTGAGTCTTTCAACAACATCATGGAGAAGCGTTATGGCAAGCCTCAGAGTGCTGAGCAGTTTACCAAGTGGGCACAGTGGCTCAACTATGATGGCTACCGTGCGATGTACGAGTCTTCTCAGCAGGACCGTCTTGGTTTGCTCATCTGGATGAGTCATGCCTGCTGGCCAAGCATGGTATGGTGTACCTACGATTATTACTTCGAGCCAACTGCTGCATACTTTGGTGTGAAGAAGGCTTGCGAACCATTGCATATCCAGTACAACCCTGTGAAGAAGGTTGCAGAGGTGGTTAACTTCGCCGGTGGTGCCAAGGATGGCTTGGTTGCCAAGGCACAGATCTTTGATATGTACGGAAAGTTGATCAAGGAGGAAAGTAAGGAAGTGAATGTGGCAGAAGACCAGACCCTCGATGCCGTTAGCGTAAGTGAACCGGATGAGGAGGTTTACTACATCAAGTTAACTCTGGAGCAGAACAACCAGGTGGTTTCCGACAACTTCTATGTGATGGGTAAGGAAGAGGACAATCTCCAGGCTCTCTCTAAGTTGCCAAAGGCTGATGTTGCTGTCAGCGGCAAGCGTTTCGTCCAGCAGGGTGAAGAGTGGGTTGGCGAGGTAGAGATCCGCAATACCGGCAATGTACCTGCCCTCTTGGTTCGCCTGAACCTGAAGGGTGGTGATGGTGAGCAGATCCTCCCTGTTATCTACAGCGATAACTACTTCTGTCTGATGCCGAATGAGTGCAAGACGATCAAGGTATCTTATCGTGATGAGGATGGAAGAGGTCAGGCTCCATACGTAGAGATTACCGGTTTTAATAAGTAGTTTCTGATAGATATCAGAATATCATAAATATCAGAATATCATAAAAAAAGCGCATCGGCGAGATTAACTTGCTGATGCGCTTTTTTATTTACTTGAGGAATCCCTGCTGCTTGAGGGCATCAAGGAATCCGATACTCATGGCTTCGCAATCCTTCTTGGTATATCGGATATCGGTGAAAACCTGGGCTAATGTTTCTACTTTGTTGATGCGTACAAACTCCTGGTTCTCTTCCAGTGCTTCCTTCTCGGCATAGAAGTCATCAATCTTTTCTGGGGTATAATCCTCGAAATGCTCGTTGTGGATGATGCTTCTCAATGGCAGACGGTCGCTCTGGGCAGGCTGCTCATCCGGCCATCCGATGGTAAGGGTAGCCACTGGCATCACGAGTTTCGGCAACTTCAGGGTGTCGATAATCATCTTTGGCATATACACCGTGGTGCCCAGGAAGCAGGTTCCCAGACCTGCCTCTTCTGCCAGATTGGTAAAGGTCTGTGTGAAGAGCAGTGCATCGGTAGCCGCATTCATGAACGAGAGAATGTTGTCGTATCCTGGGTTTCCCTTGCGGTTTTCTGCCCAGAGTGTGGTGCGGCGGTAGTCGGCACAGATGGTGAGTACCACAGGAGCGCCTGTCACCATCGGTTGATTGAAGTGGGCAGGCGCTAAAGCCTTCTTTCCCTCTTCGCTGCGGGTTACCACTACGCTGTAGAGCTGCAGGTTTCCCATGGTAGGAGTGCGCATCGCCTCTTCCAGCAACTGGTTCAAAAGTTCATCTGTTACCTCTCTGTCGGCATATTTGCGAATCGAGGTTCTTTTCTTGATTGATTCCATATCTTGTTTCTTTTTATATTTCTCTATGTTTATATCTTTCTGCAAAGATAGTGAAAGTTTCCCAAAAAGAACACGGTTCTTTTACATTTTTCGCTTCATAATAGCCTTTTCGTGCGTTTTTTGATGAAATATCTGCCCAAACGTTTCATATTTTAGAAATATTGTTTTAATTTTGCAGCTAATTATTAAACGTTTGATATGGAATATACTGAAAATATGACTTTCGAAGAGGCGAGCCACGCCTTGATGAAAGATTTGAAGACCCGATTGGCTGACCTACACGAGCATTTCGATGCGGAGAATGTCGATTGGTATAAGCTCCATCTGCCATTGGCGAAACTCGTTTCCGAAGAAACACAGAAATCGCTCGTTAGTCCGGAAGTGGTAGAGGTTCGACCTAAGGAACTGGAGTGCGATGTGGTAAGATACCAGAACAATAAGGAGAAATGGGTGGCTTTGGTCGGATTGCTCAATGGTCATCCCTACGAGATATTCACCGGTTTGCAGGATGAGGATGAAGGCATCATGCTCCCCAAGTCTGTCACCAAGGGTAAGATCATCAAGACGGTGCTCTCGGAAGGACAGAAGCGATATGATTTCCAGTTTGTCAACAAGCGTGGCTACAAGATTACCGTCGAAGGATTGAGCGAGAAGTTCAATCCCGAGTATTGGAACTATGCCAAGCTCATCTCCGGCGTTCTGCGCTATCGTATGCCGATTGCCCACGTCATCAAGCTGGTCAATCAGCTGCAGCTCACCTCCGAAACCCTCAACACCTGGCGGGTAGGCGTGGAAAGAGCCTTGAAGAAGTACCTCTATGAAGAAAATGGAACAGATAACTTGGAAAACGGAATAGATCATAAGGAGACTGAAGATGAAATTGATGAGCAGTAAGATATACCTCAGGAATGTGCGTTTCCACGCTTTCCATGGCGTATTGCCGCAGGAGGGAATCGTTGGCAACGATTATCTCGTCAACCTGGTGTTGGATTATGACTTCTCTTCTGCCATGAAGACCGATGAACTTCAGGGAACCCTCAATTATGCCGAGGTCTATCAGAAGGTAAGAGAAGAAATGGCGACGCCCAGCAAGCTCCTGGAGCATGTGGCTGGAAGAATCGCCCATAGACTCTTTTCCGATTTCCAGGAAATCCAGAAACTCCAACTCTCTATCACCAAGGTGAATCCACCGATGGGTGCCGATAGCGACGGCGCAGGGGTTGAGGTTGTATTAATAAATGATAAAACTTATAGTTAGAATTAGGTTTTCTGATAATAAAGTCGTAATTTTGCAAAATCATCAGAAAGTATGTGTAAGAAAGTAACACTGATATGGGCTTTGATGTGTATGTTGGTAATGACGTCGTTCGCTGCCAATAAGCGATTCACGCTGGTCATCGACCCTGGTCATGGTGGTCATGATGCCGGAGCACTCGGAGCCATATCCAAGGAAAAGAATATCAATCTTGCCGTAGCCTTGCGCTTCGGCAGGTATGTGGAGCAGAATCTCCCGGAGGTAAGAGTCATCTATACCCGCACGAAGGATGTCTTCATCCCGCTCAATGAGCGTGCAAATATCGCCAACCGTGCCAATGCCGATCTCTTTATCTCCGTGCATACCAATGCCTTGCCGGCAGGAAAGGTGGCTCGTGGCTTCGAAACCTATACCCTCGGTGTGCACCGTGCCAAGGATAATCTTGATGTGGCGATGCGAGAAAACTCCGTCATCTCAATGGAGAAGGACTATCAGCAGAGATATCAGGGCTTCGATCCCCGCTCTTCTGAGAGCTATATCATCTTCGAGTTCATCCAGGGCAAGAACATGGAGCGCAGCGTAGAGCTGGCACGAATGATTCAGCGAGGTGTCTGCGATGGTGCCAACCGTCCCGACAAGGGAGTGCATCAGGCGGGATTCCTGGTCTTGAGAGAGACTTCCATGCCGGGCTGCCTCATTGAGTTGGGATTCATCACCACTCCTGATGAAGAGCGCCTGCTCAACAATGACAGTAGGGTGGATGATATCGCCCGTGGCATCTACGAGGCTTTCGCTAAATACAAGAATAAGTACGATAAATCGGTTTCCGTTCCTTATCGTGCCTCAGATTCCGAGGAAGTGAATCTCCCGAAGATTGTTCCGGATCAGGAACCTGCGCCTAAGACTCGTGCCGTAACGAGGGGAGAGCAGTCGAAGCGTGAAGAGGCAACGCATGAACAGCCAAGGCGGGAGGTGAAGGAAGTGAAGAAGCCGGAGCCAAAGCGGGCGGTGAAGAAGCCGGAACAGAAGAAAGATGTGAAGAAGGAATCGAAGAAGGAAGTGAAGAAGGCTGAGGTAGCCGATGCGCCGGTCTTCAAGCTTCAGATTTTCGTAGGTAGTAGAAACCTTCGCAAGGGCGATGCCCATTTCAAGGGCGAAACCGATTATGATAGTTTCCAGGAAGGCAATCTGGTGAAATACACCCTGGGTGCATCCACCAATTACAACGAGATCTATCGCATGCGCAAGGAAAAGCTGGAGAAGTTCCCGGAGGCTTTCATCATCGCCTTCAAGAACGGACAGAAATATGACGTGAACCAGGCTATCCGGGAGTTCAAGCAGAACCGCAGCCGTTAGTTCCCTTTCGAGCAGCCTGTGATTGCGCTCTATATAAGCCTGTGATTCGCTCTATATAATAGGTATAATAAAAAGAACAAAAAATAGATAAATATGAAACTGACAAAGGAAATTAGGATAGCGTTGGTCGCTATTGTAGGTATCTTGGTGATGTATTTCGGAATCAACTTTCTGAAAGGCATCAACTTGTTCTCTACCAATAACACCTACTATATGACGTTTGATGACATCCAGGGTATGGGTGCTTCTACCCCTATCTATGCCGATGGCTACAAGGTGGGTACCGTGGATCAGCTGGATTTCGACTATTCAGGAAAGGGTCCCATCAAAGTCAAGGTGGATATTGTTAAGGATCTGAGAATCCCTGCAGGTAGTACCGCAGAGATTGCTAAGGATCTCATGGGCAATCTCCAGGTTAGTCTCCTGCTTGCCAACAATCCTCGTGAGCGTATCGAACCGGGCGGCATCATCCCTGGCACCGTGAATAACGGTATGATGGGCAAGGCTGCCGAAATGATTCCTGTTGTTGAGAAGATGCTGCCTAAGCTGGATTCCATCCTCACCAGTGTGAATGCACTCCTGGCTGATCCTGCCCTGGCTGCTTCCCTCCATAATGTGGAGACCATCACCAGCAACCTCACCGTTTCTACCCGTGAGCTGAATACCCTGATGGCTGGATTGAACAAGCAGGTTCCGGGTATGATGAAGAAGGCGAATGGCGTTCTCGACAATACCAACCGACTCACCTCTAATCTGGCGAGCCTCGATGTGCAGGGCACACTCGACCGTGTGAATGCCACCCTCGATGGTGCACAGAAGTTCACCGAACAGTTGAACAGCGGAAAGGGTAGCCTCGGTCTCCTCATGAACGATACCCGTCTCTATGAGAATCTGAACTCAACAATGTCGCATGCCGACTCTCTGGTCATCGATCTCAAGGCGCATCCAAAGCGATATGTTCACTTCTCAATTTTTGGCAAGAAAGACAAGTAGAGCCTCGAAAATACCATTTTAAAGGCTTCTTTGAGGAAAAAGCCAAAATAAATTTTGTCTAAATAGCAAAGACAATGTTTCACGCCCCGGAATAGCTACAGAACTTGTTGTTTTTTAGCTATTTCGGGGTGTTTCAAAATTGTTTCACTGCCCCTAAAACGTAATTGTGGATAACTTTCTTAGTTGCTTGATTATGAGATAGTTATCTAGGTAGTATTAAAATATTATAAATAGCCCGATTTGCTACTTTGGGCTTTTTTTTGTAATTTTGCAGTCGATTTGCATCAGATGGTGCAATCTGATGTAGTGTTAAGGTAAAAAATCAATTAAATAAGTAGTAAATAGTGTCAATGTTAGCAAGTCCAAAAGCGCTTTGGGACAATAGTCTTTTGCTTATAAAGGATAATGTGTCAGAGCAGCAATATAATACATGGTTTCGACCAATAGTCTTTGAGTCGTACAAGCCTTCGACCAAGACTTTGTTGGTTCAGGTTCCAAGTCCATTCGTATATGAGTACTTGGAACAGAATTATGTTGGCTTGTTGAGCAAGGTCCTTCATCGCAATTTCGGCGATGGCATCCGTCTCACTTATCGGGTGGTAACGGATAAGGAGCACAGGTTGACCCAGGATGTGGAAGCTGATCCGGCTGATATCGATGAGGCTGAGCGCAAGAGATTGGCACAGCAGCCACAGACACAGGCTAACCCGGCAGAACCACAGCAGCCTGAAGACATTGACACCCAACTTGATCCGAAACTCACCTTCAATAATTATATGGAGGGTGACAGCAACAAGCTGCCACGTTCGGTGGGATTGTCTATCGCTGAGCATCCGAATACCACGCAGTTCAACCCGATGTTCATCTATGGTCCTTCTGGTAGCGGAAAGACTCACCTGGTGAACGCCATCGGTCTGAAAACCAAGCAGATGTATCCGCAGAAGCGTGTGCTCTATGTCAGTGCCCGCCTCTTCCAGACACAATATACCGATGCGGTGCTGCATAATGCGAGCAATGATTTCATCAATTTCTACCAGTCTATCGATGTGCTCATCGTGGATGATGTGCAGGATTGGGCAGGCAAGGCGAAGACCTTGAATACCTTCTTCCACATCTTCAATCACCTCTTCCGAAATGGAAAGCGTATCATTCTGGCGAGTGATCGACCTCCGGTTGAACTCAAGGATATGCCAGACCGACTCATCACCCGTTTCTCTTGTGGACTGGTGGCGGAGTTGGAGAAGCCGAATGTGGAACTCTGCGTGGATATCGTGACCAACAAGGTACGCAAGGATGGACTGAAGATTCCGAAGGATGTGGTTTCCTTTATCGCACAGACCTGCAACGGCAGTGTGCGTGATCTCCAGGGTGCCATCAATGGTTTGCTGGCTTACAGTATCGTATATAACAGCAGCATCGATATCCGACTGGCTGAGCGTGTCATCAAGCGTGCCGTCAAGGTTGAGGAGAGCAATAAGGTGCTCACCCTCGATGAAGTCGTGGAGGCAGTCTGCAATCATTACAAGGTAACGGTGGCTGCAGTCAACAGCAAGAGCCGCAAGCGTGAGTACGTGGAGGCGCGTCAGGTGGCGATGTTCATGGCTCAGAAACTCATCAAGATGCCTGCTTCCAGAGTGGGCAAACTCATTGGTAATCGCGATCATAGCACGGTTATCCACAGTTGCGCCAAGGTAGAGGAGCGACTGAAGATTGATGCCGAGTTCTTCGATGAACTCTCTAGCATCGAGAATGGATTGAGAGTGAAGAAATAATTAACATAGATAAGCACGGAACCTTGGTATAGTGGTTCTCGTTTATATAAATGAAACAAAAGGAAGTCGGATAAGTTTGTATTTGTCTTGGCTTCCTTTTTCCTTTTTTCAGCCTATACGCAAATTTTGCGTAAGTTTTCTTCCTTTTTTACATCTTCTATCTTTCTTTTTTGTATATTTGCAGCTGGATTATGTTTTACCCAAATTACTGTAGATATGGTTATGAAGATTTCACGTATTTGCATTTGGATCCTCATACTGGGGACTGTCATGGTATTCTCTTCTTGTGCGAATGAGCATCCTAAGGAGCAGCTCGACGGGAATGCCATGTATGGTTCTGCGTCTGAAATCTACAGCCATACCGTTTCTTCTCTCTATCAGGACATAGACTTTGTAGGGCATAGTGAGGAGGAAGACTCGCTCTATGCTGTGTGGAGTCATCTCTATCAGGTGATAGGGAAGGCGAATCAGTCGCTTGATATCATCGATTATAAGTCGGATTTGCTCTCTGTGAATCAGAAAGACCAGTTTAAGGCTGAGGTGCGTGCCATCAGAGCTATGATGTATTACGAGGCGATGGATCTTTTTGGCAGGATTCCCGTGATTCTGTCTTCTGGCGAGGCGGCCATCTATGAGGCGGCTTCAGGCATTGCCGTGGCTTCGCTCACTGACGTCAACCTCTGTGCGCAAAGCGAAAGGAGCGAGGTGTTCAGATTTATCTTCAGTGAGTTGCAGCAGGCGCTGCCTTACCTTCCGAATGAGCATAGCGCCAATGGTGGAGCGTATGAGGGAAGAATCACGCAACCGGTAGTCAACTTCCTGTTGGCGAAGTTGGCTTTCAATGCTGAAATCTATACGTTTGATGATTGGACCAAAGGATATAAGAAACGTCCTAAAGGTAAGAAAATCCACTTTGTGGTTCAGACTGCCGATGGTGCTTCTCTGCTCAATGGTGGAACGGCTGGTGAGAATCGCAGCAAGGAATTGAATGCCTGGGAAACCTGTATCTTCTATTGTGATAAATTAGCCGCAGAAGGGTATAGCTTGGAGGAGAATGAGATATTCAATAGTTCCACTTATGCTAGGTTGCTTCGTGAGAATGGTGGCTCCTATCTGGCAGAAACGGAGCATCTCAAGCCGCTCTTCCATTTCTGTTATCCCGAAGTATTGTTGATGAAGGAGAAGGCCAAGGTCTGCAAGGGTAATAATGCCAGTATTCTTTTCCCGATTCCTCAGAAATGCCTCGACCTGAATCCTAAGCTCGTGCAGAATAAGGGGTATGAAAAGAAATGAAAGTTAGGGGAGTTAAAGGAGTTAACTCCCCTAACTCCCTTATAACTGATAGAACTTCGTGAAAGCCTTCACGCAATATTCGTGATCTATCACACTTCCGGTTTCGCGGCAACTGTGCATGGCGAGAATGGCATTACCCATATCCACGCCCTTCAATGGGATGGAAGAGGCGAGGATATTGCCCAAAGTACTTCCGCCAGCTACATCACTGTGGTTCACGAAACGCTGACAAGGCACACCGGCTGCCTCACAGATATTCGCGAAGATGGCAGCAGATACCGCATCACTCGCATACTTCTGTGCCGCATTGAACTTGATGACCGGACCGCCTCCCAACATCGGATGATTCGTTGGATCAAACTTCTCACTGTAGTTAGGATGCCAGGCATGCGCATTGTCCGCAGAAATCATGAAGGCACGCTCCACTGCCTGATAATACGCCTCCTCCGTTCCGCTCTGTGCAAGAGCGATGCGCTGTAGCATATAAGAGAGGAAAGGACTTCCCGCACCCTGTTTGGTCTGTGACCCCCGTCTCCTCATTGTCGAAAATCGCCAGCACCTGGGTTGTGTCCTGGGCATCTGCCGCCGTCAAAGCCTCTACACCCGCCCAGCACATCGACAGGTCATCGAGTCTTCCCGAAGAGATAAACTCATCGTGCACACCGAAGGTGCAGGCAGGAGTGGCATCAGCCAGATAGAGGTCGAAGTCGAGGATATCCTCCTTCTGGATATTCAGTTCGCCGGTAATCACGTTCATCAGCAGATTACCCTTCTCCAGTTCATCATTGATGATGCCGAGGATAGGGAGCACATCCTTCTGCTTGCTCAGCTTCACGCCATCGTTCACCTGACGGTTGAAGTGGATAGCTAGATTACTGATTTGCAGCAGAGGTCGCTGGATATGGAGCAGGAGCGTCTTAGGATTCATGGCGCTTTCTCCCTTCACGATCACTCTGCCGGCAAGGGTCAGCGGACGGTCGAACCAGGTTGACATAATCGGACCGCCATAAACCTCGGTATTCAGTTTCACGATACCGCCCTCGCAAGTCATCTCAGCGTTAGGCTTGATGCGGAAGGTAGGAGAGTCGCAGTGAGCGCAGATCATGTGGAAGCCGGCATCAGCCAGCGTCTTCTTTCCGATTTGGAAAGCATAGATAGAAGAGTCGTTCTTGGTAACGAAGAACTTGTCACCAGCCACAATCTTGCCCAGCTGTTCCTGTGGGTTCAATCTTCTGAACCCCTTCTTCTCCAATTCCTCAGAGATATTCTTCACAGCCAGGAAGTTCACTGGCGAAGCGTCTAAAAAGGATAATAATCTTTTGATCATAGTCTATATCTTTATTTTGTTTCTATTGTTTTCTTCTATTTCAATTGCCTTTGCAAAGATAATGCAAATTTTTCATTTAATCACCTGTTTTCCCTTGTTTTTCGTTTTTTTATATGTGTTTTTAATAGAGTGATACCACCGCCTGTCAAAAAGTTAAATATCTACAACATTCCCCTCAAACATTTGGTATTACGTTTTAAAAATATTATTTTTGCAAAACATAATTATTACAATTTTTTAGAATCATATACAATAAGATCATGGAGATAATAATTGGAATTATAGTGGGTCTTGCCATCGGATTCTTCGTGGGCAAGCTGATGGAAGGAAAGAAGGCGGGAGAGGAGAAAACGCAGCTCATCGCCAGGAACCAGGTGCTGGCGGCTAACATCGAGCAGAGTAATTTGCATCATGCTGCTGAGGTTCAATCCTTGAAACAATCTCATGCTGCTGAGGTTCAGTCCTTGAAACAATCTCATGCTGCTGAGGTCCAGTCCTTGAAAGCGCAGATGGAGAACGAGCGACTGTTTGCCGAAAAGCTACGTGCAGAAAGCGACCAGCAGTGGGCGCAGAAACTCGAAAGCCTGAAGCAGGAGATGCATCGTATGACCATCGAACAGCAGAAGGCGGCTGCCGAACAGCTCGCCGCCAAGCAATCTGCCTTGCAAGAAAACAACCGACTCCAGATGGATGAACTCCTGAAACCTATCAAGGAGCAATTTGCTGATTTCAAGAAATCGGTAGAAGAGAGCAAGATCCAGAACGAGGTGAATAAGAAGGAACTCCAGAGTACTTTCGAGGCAACGATGAAGCTCTTCCAGCAGGAACAGCAGCAGGCTGTAACAAGTCTGAAGGAGCAGACCTCGAAAATCGGTTCCGATGCTGCCAATCTTACCAGGGCATTGAAGGGTGACAGTAAGATGCAGGGCGACTGGGGCGAGATGGTTTTGGAAACCATCCTGGAAAACAGTGGTTTGCGAAAGGACGAGGAGTTCTTTATCCAGGAGAACACCAAGGATGAGAACGGTAAGAACTATCGTCCCGATGTCATTGTAAGATTCCCTGAGGGAAGAAGCGTTGTCATCGACAGCAAGGTTTCGCTCACCGCCTATACCGATGCCTTGGCGGCAGGGACCGATGAGGAGCGGGAGAGGTTGATGAAGGCGCATGCCCAGAGTGTGCGCAAGCACATCGATGAACTTGCCGAGAAGGATTACTCCAAACTGGTGGATGATGCCATCGGTTTCGTGTTGATGTTCATACCCAACGAGACGAGTTATATCGCTGCGATGAAGCAGCAGCCTGATTTGAGTCGCTATGCCTATCAGAAGAAGATCATCATCATATCTCCGAGCAATCTCCTGATGGCGTTGCAGCTGGCGTATAATCTCTGGCAGTATGATCGTCAGAACAAGAATGTGGAGAAAATCGTGAAGACGGCAGCCGACCTTTACGACAAGGTGGCAGGTTTCGAGGATACCTTCACCGGAATCGGCGATTTGATTACCCGCCTTTCCGGAACCTATGATAAAGCGAAAAAGCAGCTTTATGATGGAGCTGGCAATGTAATGAGAAGGGTAGAGAGCCTGAAGAATCTGGGAGTAACTCCTAAAAAGCAGATCAAGGCTTTAGAGGAGTAATGTTGTGACCCACAGATTTTTTAATAAGCGTTTTTATCCGGGCAGATAATACTCTTGGCTGTCAGGAGGATAATACGGATGTCAAGCCAGAACGACCAGTTCTCGATATACCAGATATCACGCTTGATGCGCTCCTCCATCTGCCAAAGCTCCTTCGTCTCACCGCGGAAACCCGTAACTTGTGCCCAACCGGTAATGCCAGGCTTCGAGAAGTGGCGAACTATATACTTATCAATCAAACCAGCGTATTACCTTTGTATATATATTTCTCCATAAGTTGTTGTATGTAATTTATTTTTCTTTCTCCTTTTATTCTTAGAATATAGATTCCTGGTAGAATCGTTCTCAAAGATAGCTATAAAAACTGAACTCATCAAATTTTTCCCCAATTTTTTTGCGTGAATAATTTATAATAAAGTGTTCAGCCAGCCCTTTAGGGCAAAGGCTCTGCTGGCTGACCAAAACTCTGGCAGAGCTATAGCGTCGCCAGCTACATGAGGGTGTGTCATTATTCATCGGATTACGCGGAATAAACGGAACCTTAACCGCCTTCCTCGGATTACTCACAGATTTTAAACGGAAACTCGACCTGGCGGTCGTGGCGATACCCCCTAAAGCTGGAATGCGAATGCGCTAGCCCAATGGCCGTAAGGCCAAATCCGTTTAAATTCCGTGCGTAATCCGTGAAGCAAGAATGTTCCGTTAACTCAGCGTAATCCGATGAAGAAAAACGATGAAGCAACAGAAAAGAGGGTGTGTCTTGGACTTTTGACACACCCCCCTTGGGAGTGGGATAAGGACCCCCTCTTCGAAGAGGGCAACAGGGGTGTCGAAAAAAACAGCATGTCCCCAGTTATAGGTGGTTTCTGTCTCCAATTGGTTTTATGAGGGGGGCTCAAAAAAGCCCCCCTACAGAAAACCAATTGTTAAAAAAAAAAAAAGACCAAAAAATTTGTTTAAATCAGAAAAAAAACGTAATTTTGCACCGTGACAGGGATACTCTTTTAAGAACGTTTGTAAATAAGAACGAAATTTAAAAGCCTGTTGCTGAAAAATGGTAAAATGTGTAACATCTTGAAAATAAGGTAGTTATCTAATATAGCTGGGAGCTAAAATTATGCCTTTTTCTGAAATTTATGTTAATAAAAAAGAGCAAGCAGATGAGTTTGGAAAGTCCTGTTGAAGCCCCTGTCTGGTATGCCATGAGTGCTCCCTACCGCGAAATGAAGGTAGCGGATTATCTCAAGACCAAGCAAGATATCAAGGTGTTCCTTCCATTGGAACGGTGCGAGCGTATGGTGGGGCAGCACATACGCAAGCGAGTGATTTCCTATCGCCCCGTAGTCCGCAATCTCCTTTTTGTGAAGGCAACGCCAGGCAGGATGCGGAATCTCAAGCAGATTTACAATTCCATGCTTCAGTTCAAGACCCGTCCCATGGATGGGCATTCTGAAATCATCACCATCCCCGATAAGGAAATGGAGGATTTCATGGCGCTCTACGAAAACGTAGAGGATGCCAAAAAGCACTTCTTCCTTCCGGGGGAAATCAATCTGCGCCCTGAAGCAAAAGTGAGGATAGAGGATGGCGTCTTTGCCGGACTCGAAGGATATTACCAGAAGGTGAAGGGATGCCGCAGCGGGAAGGGAAAGGAGGAGAAGTGCTTCGTGGTCAAGATAGAAGGATTCCTTTCCTGTGCCGCCTTCCTCACCGAATGCAATTATGTAAGCCTCGCCGGGAAGAAGGAGAAAAAAGAGGAGGAGAAAGGAAAGAAAAAAAGAAGAAGTAATGATTAAAAACTGCATTATCTAGATATAAAGAATGAAATTTAGTAAACTTGTGTTGTCAGGAGTGCTGGGTATAGCACTCCTGTCTGCTACGTCTTGCGGTACCCCGAAGAATGTAGCCTATTTTCAGGATTTGAACAATAATCCTGATACTGTCATTACCCTGCAGAACAGAGTGATAACCGTCAAGCCCACTGATAAGATCTATATCGGGGTAAAGAGCAAGGATCCGCAGATCTCACAGCTCTTCAATCTCACGGGCGGCACCAGCGGAAGCGGTGCCAACAATATGTCGCAGGATGCCTATTACTATACTGTAGATAGCAAGGGTGAAATCGATTTCCCAGTGGTGGGAAAGATACAGGTGGCTGGTCTCACCCGCGAGGAGATTGCCGAAAAGGTAAAGAAATCGCTCGTGGATGCAAGTCTTGTGAAAGACCCAACTGTCACCGTGAGTCTCAGCCATCTCCATTATTCCATGATGGGCGAAGTGGCAAAGCCAGGTCAGTATGCCATCGAAGAGGAAAAGCTGACCATCCTCGATGCCATCAGCAAGGCGGGAGATCTCACCATCCAGGGCCGCAGAAACGATGTGATGGTGCTCCGACAGGAAAACGGACACCAGAAGATCTACAAGATCGACCTCTGCTCCGGCAAGGACATCTTCAGCTCTCCTGCCTACTATCTCCAGCAGAACGATGTGGTATATGTTACACCTAACGATACCAAGAAGCGTAGTTCTACCCTGAATGGTAACACCGTGCAGTCAACAGGTTTCTGGATGAGCATCTCATCTCTCATCGTTACCATCCTCACCTTCCTGAAAGTAAATTAATAAAGAAAAATGATACAGAATACAACTCAGGCTAACCAGCCAGTACAGGTGAATCCGATGTTCAGACGCAATCAGGCAGACGACTTCATCCGCCTCCAGGATCTCTTCTATCTCTGCCTCGCCAAGTGGCGCTGGTTCATCCTTTCGCTAGCCGTAACACTCGGCATCGCCACCTATAATATTCTTACGACTCCAAACGTATATCAGCGCACCGCATCCCTGATGATCAAGGACGACAGCAAGTCGCAGGGCATCAGCAGCGATGTTTCTTCCATGTTCGGCGATATGGGACTGGGCAATGCCAAGAGCAATGTAAACAATGAACTCATTGCTATCCAGTCGCCTGCCATGCTCCTGGAAACCGGAAAGCGACTCAAGCTCGATGTAGATTATGCCATCGACGGTGCCTTTCACAAGGAGGCTCTCTATGGCGGCGATCTCCCCGTAACCGTAGATTTCATCGGCTTCACCGATGAGCAGAGCGGCAGCTTCCAGCTCCAGCTTAAGGGCGATGGCTCTTACCTCATCAGCAAGCTCAAGGGCATTACCCGTGATAATCTTCCGGTAGATGACAGCGATGAAATTTCGGGCAGACTCGGACAGATCATCCATACCCCACTGGGAAAGATCAAGGTAGATAAGGCTCCTTCTTATTCCCAGTTTGTAAAGAATGGAGATGCTTCGGTGCTCTACGTATCCCGCAGCAACATCTATGCGATGGCCGACCGCATCAAGGGGTCGCTCGCTGCCAGCCTGAGCGAGGAGAAATCCACCGTCATCGCCCTTACCTATAAGGATGTGCTCCCTAAGCGTGCAGAGGATGTCATCAACACCATCATCTCCGTTTACCGCAAGAACTGGCTCGAAGACAAGAACCAGATGACCATCTCCACCTCTCACTTCATCACCGAGCGACTGGGCGTGATAGAGCGCGAGCTGGGCGATGTGGATAAGAATATTTCAGCCTTCAAGAGCAGCAACCTGCTGCCCGATGTAGAGGCTGCCGCACAGCAGTATATGCAGAAGAGCACCGAGGTAGATAAGCAGATCATGGATCTCAACTCGCGCCTCGCCATTGCCCAGTATATCCGAAACTATCTCACCGGCAAGGTGGGCAAGAACCAGCTCCTGCCTTCCAATACAGGCATCGAGAGCCCGGGCATCGAGCAGCAGATTTCCGAGTACAACAAGAGACAGTTGGAGCGTAACAACCTGGTGGCAAACTCAAGCGAACAGAATCCTCTGGTGGCTGACTACGACCAGAGCCTTGGCTCCATGCGCAAGAGCATCACAGCCAGTCTCGACAACTTCGTGGTAACCCTCAAGACCCAGCTGGGCACCCTCCAGGCTAACGAGGCTGCCACTACCACCCAGATTGCAAGCAACCCTAACCAGGCTAAGTACCTGCAGACCGTGGGTCGCCAGCAGAAGGTCAAGGAGTCGCTCTATCTCTTCCTCCTCCAGAAGCGCGAGGAGAACGAACTCTCCAAGGCATTCACCGCCTACAATACCCGCATCATCACCCCTGCTACGGGCGACAACAAGCCGGTGGCACCGGTGCGCCGCAACATCATGCTCGTAGCCTTCGTGCTGGGATTCCTCATTCCGGTAGTCATCATCTTCGTGCGTGAGAACATGAATACCACCGTGCGTGGCAGAAAGGATCTGAAGAATATGAATGTTCCGTTCCTGGGCGAGATTCCATACTCTATCAGCCGCAAGAACCGTCCAACGCTCGAGCAACGCATCAGATTCTGGAAGAAGCCGAAGGAGGTGCGCCAGATTGTGGTGAAGGCAGGCAAGCGCGACATCGTGAACGAGGCGTTCCGAGTATTGCGTACCAACTTCGAGTTCACCATCGGTACCCATCCCGAGCAGAATGTCATCGTGTTTACCTCGTTTAATCCGGGTTCGGGCAAGAGTCACCTGGCTGCCAATATGGCGATGTCGCTCGCCATCAAGAAGAAGAAAGTTTTGTTGATAGATGGTGACCTCCGCAACGGATCTTCCTCTATGCTGATAGGCAGTCCGGGCGAGGGATTGAGCGATTACCTCAACGGCAGAATCTCTGATATCCACGACATCCTCCACAAGGGAGAGGAGAGTGGACTGGTGAAGTATTTCGATGTGATTCCTATCGGAACCATCCCTCCAAACCCTACTGAGCTTCTCTTCACTCCATTGCTGGAGCAGATGATCAAGACCATGCGCCAGGAGTATGATTACGTCTTCATCGACTGTCCTCCTATCGAGGTGGTAGCCGATACCCCAATCTACGAGCAGTTTGCCGACCGCACCATCTTCGTAGTCCGTTCCGGCTTGATGGAGCGCAGCATGTTGCCAGAGGTTGATGCCCTCTACAAGGAGAAGAAGTTCAAGAACATGACATTGATCCTGAACGGAACCAAGGCACGTGGCGGCAGATATGGCAGCCACTACGGTTACGGCTATGGTTATGGCTACGGCTATAACTATAATAAAGAAAAGTCTGGGGGCAAAATCTTAAATGAATGGATTATAGAATAATAGAAACAGATGTTCAGTAGAATAATAGAAACAGATGTTTAAATTCTTCCAGAAAATATTGAGTCAGAAAAAACCATCAGGGAGCACATGCAGTCTCCCTGATGGCATCGATTACCATTGCCATATCCTCCCTGGCGTGGATGATGGCTTCCAGGACCCGGAAAAGAGCCTGGAGCAGCTTCGCATCTACGAAGCAAGCGGAATCCGTGAAGTCTGGTTCACCCCTCACATCATGGAGGATGTTCCGAATGAGCCCGAAGATCTCCGCCGGGTCTTCGCTGATTTCAAGGAGAAGTATCTCCAGGATTGCCTTCTGCGTGATGCCCAGCCCCTCCAGCTGCATCTGGCAGCCGAGAACATGCTGGATGCCCTTTTCGAGCGTCGTCTCAAGGCTGGCAATCTCCTGCCCCTGGCAGAGAAATACCTGCTGGTGGAAACCAGCATCTTTGCCCCACCGATGAATTTCCGTGGACTGCTGGAGCGCATCAGGAACAAGGGCTATACCCCAATCCTGGCTCATCCCGAGCGTTACCTCTATATGAAGAAAGAAGATTACGAGGCACTCAAGGCGCAGGGCATCCTGTTTCAGCGCAACCTGTACAGTCTCTGCGGCCAGTATGGCGATCGGGTGCAGAAGCGGTGCCGCCAGCTCCTGAAATGGAATATGTACGATTTCGTGGGCACCGATCTCCATCGCCTAACCTCGGCAGGACTGAACACAGAAGGCTGATGCTATGGCTGTGAGAATGGTGATGACGAGATTGATGATCTTCTTGACGGTTTCTTTTTTCATGAGAATTGGAAAATTGATATGAATAATAGGTAATAAAGATGAGCCAGAATTCGCGAATATCCTTTCATAGCTGTATGTTAGATATTTCCGGGCTTCATCATGGATGCTTGCAGCCCCCTTGTAGCTATAGGAATATCCCTGACGCCATCCTGGCTCAATTCTTCAATAAGACATTAGTAAGTCATTAATAAGTCATTCAGAATGATATTTGATATGACTTTACATATTTACGTTGTCACCACTCTCTGATGAGTCTCCGCCACCTTCGGAACCTGACGGATTCTTGTCAGTGCCCGAACCGCTCGGATTCTTGTCCTGACCGGTACCTCCTGTACCATCTCCAGTTCCACCAGGGGTAGTATCCTCTGAATCTACCCCCGGAACCTGCATCTCGCTGGCAAGCAGAGAGGAAACCTTCTTCATTTCTACATCCAGGTTGCCGGCAGCCAGCTCGCCGGTGCCACGGCTTCTCAGCTTGTAGCCCTCGATGTTCTTGGCGATGCTGAATTCCTTCTCAGACTTGGCACCCACCTTGTTCTTGATACCGATGGAGAAGATGGCGAGGTCGTCGATCTTCACGGAGATACCCTGCAGGCAGAGCTCCTTGATGCAGAATGCCATGTCGGTAATCATACCCTTGATGGCACCCTTGGAGAAAGGAGTGTTGTGGCCCGCCATGTGAGCGGCAAGACCATCCACATCCATCATCTGCGTAGTGATGGCATAAGCATACCACAAGCCCTTGGCATCGGGCAACTTCTCATTCTTGTTCTCTTTCAAAGTGTACAAAAGCATAAGCAATAACATTTTAAATGAAACACCATTTGTATGAAACACGATGCAAAGATACGACATTCGGGAGCCGCAACTCACACTTCCTGATGTATCCTCATGCTTATTGCCACATTCTGTCGTCTTCTCACTTTTTCCGTTTTTCCGGATTCTAGGGCTCGCCCAGGAAGTCGAAGATGATGGCCACCTGACGGGGAAAGAATCCCTTGTCCGATTTCCGGTAACCTGCCTCCAGAAGCTTCCGGTAGAGTGGGGTACACTTCTGGATCCATCTTCTCAGATGGGCGTTGGCTACTTCGGGAGATGAGTCCGGAAAATACAGCAGGGCTATCTCCTGCTTGGTATAATATCTGATTTCTGATTCGTTCTGCATTCTATATGATGAGTTGAAGGGTTAGAGATGATAAGTATCTTGGTTTTCGGAAAAACCAAGATACTTACCGCAAAAAGTAAGTCACTCATGGGGCGTAAGCCGGTCAGTTCCGGTCGTCCTCCCATTCAGATGGCGATACGATGGAATCTGTGTTCATCTCGCCCATCTCTTTCTCTATCACGAACCAGCCGATGCCTTTCGCCTTGCGGTGTCTTTCGAAACCCAGACGCAGCAGGGTACTTGCCAGGTTCTGCTGGTAGATATATCGGCTCAGGGCAGGACAGCCGCCTATGCGCTCCATAATCTCCGAAGAATAGCGGAACTTGATGAATCTGGCTTCCACGTCCTTGCCAGGCACACGGTAGTAGCGCAGAATCTGGTCCTCCATATAGTTGGAGATCATGAACATCTTGTTGTGCTCGCGCATCACCTCGATATCCTCGGTGGTGAGCCAGAATACCCAGCCATCCTCGTGCTTGCGCTGGCGCTCCATCACCTCCTTACCCAGGGCCACAGCCTGGGCATATACGTGCTGGTAGTCGATGGGATGGTCTATCGGACTGTCGATCGACTCGATGAGCCAGGGTGAGTAGCGGCGGTTTTCTTCCTCGCTGATAATCTGCACGCTGTTGCTCGTGCCGCACATGGCAGCACGGTGGGGCAGCTCCGTGCGGTACTTGTCGTAAGGGCGGCGGATGGAGAAGAAGAGCTTCGTTACGCAGCTCTTGAAGGCACTCAGGTTCTTGCCGAAAGCCGTTTCAAACTCGTCGAGACACATCAGAGCCTTGCTCGCCATCGCCTCCATGAAGTCCTTGTCGGTATAGCTTGCCGTAGATTCATTGATGAAGTAATCGTGCAGCACCTTAGGCAGCAGCTTGTCGAAGAAGGTGGTCTTGAAGAGGCCGCCCTTGCCCACGAAGATAAGGATGGTCTGGCCTACCACGGTATCCGTTACCCAGGTCACCACCATGGCTACAAACCATTTCTTGAAGAAGTATCTGAACTCTTCCTGCGTATGGTGGGCACCATCCGTATTCGCAATGTGAATGCGGTCGGCGAGCATCTCAATGTAGTCAGTCTTCCCGTCCCATGCCGGGAGATCTGTGAGATAATCGAGCAGAGGATTGTACTTCTCGCTGAAGTCGCTGTTGATGAGGGAGTGGAGTCGGGGCAGCTGCGTCTGCAGTCCATCCTCTTCCATCTCTATCCAGAGAGAGTTCTCTATGTTGTCGTCCATGCGGGTCCAGCGGTGAATCTTACCCTTGAGCACGTCGCGGCTGCATACCTCGTAGTAGCCCGTCACCTCGTTGCGGTGGAACTTGTAGCGCATGCTGAGCCACTGCTTCAGCATCTTCATGGATGGCTTCTTGCCGTATGATTCGCCCTTGCGCATAAACTGCCAGGTGCCTCGCTGCTCCTGGTGCTTGTATGCCTGCTTCATCACGCTCACCGTCTCAGGATACTGTGCGCTGAAATGCTGGTCGGCATAGTCGGTAGCCTCCTTCTGGTCGATGTCGTACTTTACGCAGGTAAGTCCGAAGTTATACACATAGTCGTTGTGGCGGCTAGGCTCGAACGCTTTTCCCCACGACTCCAGCAGCTTCTCTATCGATGCGGCAGCTTCGTCGATGGTAGGGATATGCTTGGCAAGGCTCACCATCTTCTGAGAAGGCTTTCTGCGTCGGCTGCTGCGGCGCTCATACTTCTCAGCCATCGACTTCTTGAAGTAGAGAGTCTTGATGTCCTTGGTGTCCAGTTCGAAGGGCTTTGAGTCCCAGCAGAAGTAGGCGGTAGGGTCGTGGGCAAGGCCGCACATGCGGGTGATGTCGCTGCACTTCTCATCGGCAGGCACGCCCAGCAGGATGGAGAAGTAGTCCATCGCCTTGCGCACCATCACGTCGAAGAGTTCCACCGCCGTAACCTCCGGGTCATTAAACGGCTTGTAGCGGGCGAGGATTCTGAGTCCGTGACCGCTAGCCGTGACGTATCTCGCCATCACGTATGGGTCGTTGTCGGCCTTTGTGATCACCTCCTGCATCTTCTCGTCGGGAATCTTGTCGATATCCACGGCAAGCCAGTAGGTAGGCTTCAGGATGTTAGCCACCTGCTTCCCCTGTCCGTCCATGAGCGCCGAGGCGGTGATGCCTGGCATCATGAGCTTGGTGTTGTCGGCGAGTGCCTTGCTGATAGGCACCTGCTTGCGATAGAGTTCGGTGTGATTCTTGGTCATTTCATCGAACTTGATGATTCTTACTAGCTCATCCTTAGTGATAAGCTGATGACCTTCGCTCGAAGCGATGGTCCAGAAGAGAGAGGGCAGAACCTCTTCTACTTCCTCGCTGGTTGAATTGTTTGTGTTCATGATCTTTTAATGTTTAAGAAATTTAATTTATTTGCTTCTTATTTGCTTTCAGAGTCTTTTAGTCTCTAAGTCGTTTGATTGATTTTTAGACCAGACTGTTTATTGTTTACGGGGGCAAAGGTAGATATAAGATTTGAAGATATTTTTTCAGTACGTCAAAAATGGCGCATATTTACAAATTTTAAATTTTAAACAAGGAAAATGTTCTTTACGGACAAAGTAAATGAGATTGTTCAGGGGATCAAGGATTTCCAGGGCAAGTCTGAGGGGAAAAAATGCTTCCTCATGAGTGTGTAGGTATTTTCATCGAGAAGTTCCACAAGTTTGTAACCAAGGAGTATCACGATGATGAGTTCGAGAATACTCTTACAGAAGAGGAGAAGCATTGGCCCAAGCGCAAGGAGGAGATTACGGAGCGCTTTGCGATTCCGGTACATCTGCTGAAGAGTTACAAGGATCACGATGTTCATCTGGATGTTGACACATTCCTGCAGGTAAAGATGTGGGTGAAGTCCTATCTTCCTCATTATTTTGCGGGATCGGAGTACAAGAACTTCTCTCTATCAGAGAAGTCTGCCTTGCTGGCAGAGGCAGAGAAAGAGTTGAATCTCATTCTGAACCGCCTGTTGGATTAACGGAGATTCAGTGAAGTGTACCCTATATATCCGGAAAACCAGTATTTTCAAGTGTTAAAAACGCAACGTAATTATCTGTAAATCCTTTCTTTACATCTTTTGTACGTGCTGTCTATACAAAGTTACAGTTATATAGGGTACATCTCCCTGCCGCCCAGCTCCCAGAAAAAATCAGTGGGAATAAGAAAGATAAGAACGTAAAAGTCTCTTAAAATTTTTGATTTATCAAAAATAATATGTATTTTTGCCGGATAATTGAATAAAATAGCAGAATGGCAATGACAAAATTGAAGGTAGAGAATTTTGGTCCCATCAAGTCAGTTGATGTAAGTTTAGGTGACTTGAATATATTGATAGGTCCTCAAGCAAGTGGAAAAAGCTTGTTTTTGGAGCTGTTCAAGTTAGTTATGGATAAAAATAATATTATCGAGACTTTACGAAAGTATAATTATATATTATCAAAGACAGATGTGGAACCTCTCTTGGATTATTATTTTGGAGAGGGGTTGCATACGTTGTTCAGTGAAGATACAAAAATAGAAGTATCAGATAAGAAATTTGCAATCACGGATTTATTGAAGCCATCGAAGGGCAAGCAGAATACCAAAGAATCCGTCTTTTATGTTCCAGCTCAACGAATTTTAGGAATATCAGATGGTCGCCCGAAGAATTTTATGGAGTTTGATGGATCTGCTCCATTTGTCTTGAAAAACTTCAGTGAAACGCTGCGTGTGTTCATACAGAGTGGCTTAGGTAATCCTGATGTGATATTCCCGATGCGTAATCGTCTGAAGGGTGTGGTGAAGAATTCTATAGACGAATCCGTTTTTCATGGCGCAAAAGTTGTTATTGACCAAAGTTCAGGTCAAAGAAAGATGAAGCTGAATATTAACAATGTCAGTCTTCCATTTATGACATGGAGTGCGGGTCAGAAGGAGTTCATGCCTCTTCTGCTGGCAATGTATTGTCTCTCAGGACCTCCAACATCAGTAATCAATAAGAAAGATTACAAGTGGGTAATCATTGAGGAGCCGGAAATGGGATTGCATCCCCGTGCCATCCAGACCGTTATTTGGGAAATCATAGAATTGATGCAGGCGGGATATAAGGTAATAGTATCCACTCATTCTCCTACGTTGTTGGAGTTTGCCTGGGTATTTGAGTCTCTCAAGAATTTGCCTGCGGAACATTTTAAGAGGGCTCTTAGTGAATTATTCGATATAGATAAGAAATCTACAGCCGTTCAGGTAATGAATGGATTGCAGGAAAAGGAGTTGAAGACATATTTTTTCTCATCAGATGGAGGTGGAGTAACCTCTACCGACATTTCCTCTTTGGATGTTGAAAATAACAATCAGTTGATTGCGGAATGGGGAGGCTTGGCTGCCTTCTCAGGCAAGGCTTCGGAAGTAGTAGGAAAGTATTATCAGGAACCGGAAATGTGAGAAGATGAAGAAAAGGAATGTAAAATCAGGCGCGATCATTTGCATTATTGGATTCCATCCGGCAAGGTATGCATATCAAAGACTTCACCGCAGTATAGGAGTTTGGCAAAGCATAAGCTTCAGATTACGTCCTCTCCTTTCGTCCTGAAATAGCTCAGATATTTCCCTTATATTTGCAGGTAAATTATTAATGATAGGAGATAGGATTATGAACAAAGTATTGATAAATAGTAATATACATGATGGGGCAGCATCGATTGCCAAGCCATCCACTCCAAAATTCACGGAAACCACCGAGTTCAAAGAAGCTTTGGCATATGTCGAGACAATGGTGTCTAAAGGTGGTAAGCCAGTACCAGCCGATGCGGATGGTTGGGATGCCTTGGTGGAGATGAAGTATGCTCTATGAAAATAAATCTGCGTAATCTAGACCGAATAGGTCTCATCTGCGTATAAGAAATAGTAGTAGGATAAATCTGCGTAATCTGACCGATAGGTCAAAAAAATCTGTGTTCATCCGTGAAATCTGCGTGACTTTATTCAAAGACCGGACAGGTCTCAGAAAATCTGTGTTCATCTGTGAGATCTGTGGGACCTCTACGGTGAGGTAGAAAAAATCAAATTCAGACTAATTTTACTCAATCAATATCCAGGTAAGAATACCCTAAAAACGATTCTTATCTGGTAAGGACTCTATGTCCTAAATTTCCGAACCGAACCAATTATATTGTTAGAAATAACAAAAAAATATATATAACGAGAAGTAGCTTAGTAGTGTGGGCGCTACATAATCACCCACAACTCATCCTGCAGTTCTCTTTCGGAAACTGACCCACCGAAAGAGGCTCAGGATGCTTATTATTCAAGAACTTAAAACAATGCGTAATTTTAATCAATTAAAAATTGCCGTAGCCGGAACCGGTTACGTAGGACTCAGTATTGCTACGCTTTTATCACAGCACCACGATATCTTCCAACGGGATTAGGAGGTGCCGCAGAGAACTATATATGTTAAATCATGGTTAAAATGTAGTATGTTTACGAAAATTATAGGTTGATTCTTGCAAATGAAAAAAACAATTTGTATTTTTGCAATCAAATTACAATAATTATATAAATATATATAGATATTATGATAAGAGATTTCTGGGTAAAAAATTATCTTTCTATTCGAGATAAACAGGAGTTGAATTTCTTGGCAAAGGAGTCTTCTTCGGAACTTGTTACAGAGGTCGCCGAAGGAACTTTCTTGTACAAGTTAGGAATTCTGTATGGCTCAAATGCTTCCGGAAAATCAAATATGCTGATTGCTTTGAATGAAGTATTTCGTTTGTTGGTTCTACCCAAATCAGATGCTACTCAAAGAATAAACGGAAGCATTCCTTTCATGCTCTCCAAGGATGATCCAACCGAAATGCACGTTTCGTTTTATGCCAATGGTGTCCGATACGACTATGATGTAGCATTCAATGACAAGTACATATTGAGCGAAGCACTTTATTATTATCCTAACAAATCAAAGTCGTTGTTTTATGAACGCACATTTGTAGGAGATAACGTTCAGGCTGAGATCAAGTTTGGCCCAAGTCTCAGGCTGCAGGTAAAAACGCAAGAGAGCATCCGTGAGAACACATTGAATAATCATAGCGTTTTGTCTGTTTGTAGGAAAGCTGCCTTGAAAGAAGATATTGATCCATTCAATATTCTTCATGGCTGGATCATGGAGAACTATCACGATGTTGACGGTGACGGCGAAAAGGGGATCGTGGAAATCCTAAAGGATGCTTATGCAAATTCTAAAAAGCGTAAGTTCTACAACATCATGCTTCAAAAGGCAGATTTGAACATCTTGGAATATAAGCCTATCGTAGAAGATCGGATTGTGCCTAATGAGTTCCGTCAACGTATCCTCATGGAAAATATTCCAGAAGAAATGAAAGGAGCTCTGCTTCAATCCACCTCCGATTCCGTGGCATTTGTCAATCACTCTACAAATGGAGATTTTGACATTCCGCTCAGATGGCAGTCAAAGGGTACTCAAAAATATATACGTATTTTGGAGGCATTATATGATATGATAACAACTTCTCATGTGTATTTTCTTGATGAATTAGGTGAGGATTTACATAATGACCTGTTATATTACTATCTCAATGTCTTTATCTTTAACTCCGAAAAATCGCAATTGATTATCACCAGTCAAGAAACGACCCTGCTTTCTCAAGACCTTATCAATGAAAATAGAGGCGTTGTGTGGTTTGTGGAGAAAAATAAAGAGACCGCATCTTCCGAGTATTCTCGTGGCGATTCTTTCGGGTTGCACAAGAATCTGTCTCTTTATAATTCTTATCGCATCGGACGTTTGGGGGCAAAGCCCGAATTAGGTAGTATCTTTATAAATCTGGAGGATTGATATGGGCAAGTTACGACAAACAGCACTTATCTTGGGTGAAGGACCTACGGAATTTTTCTATTTCAAATCCTTATGCGATGTGTTCAAACGCTTGACTATCAAGCCCGACTATCCCAAGCATACAAGTATCAAGGAACTTGATTTGAAAATATCTGAGGGGGTGGCGATGGGATACAACCACATATTCTGCATAATTGATATGGACACGAAAGATGTAGAACCAGAGCGTTCTCAATATCAAAGATTAAAGACAAAATATGCCAAGCCCATCAATAAACCCAAGAAAGGCATATACTGTAAGGTTGAGTTCTTTGAGACCCACCGCTGTACGGAACTGTTCTTTCTCTACTATTTTCGATACACATCCCGTCCATACGATACGCAAGAACCATTGCTCAAGGATTTGAACCAATGTGTGGAATACAGGAAAAGCATCTCCTTCTTCAGCAAATCCAAAGGCTTACACTCCTACTTTGAACGCAACGGGGGAAGCCTTGAAAAAGCTATTGCAAATGCCTCTCGTTCTATGGATGAAGTACAAAAGGAAGGTAGGGATTATACTTTCTCGGAGCTTGGTAGGTTGATGAAAAGACTGACAACACTCTCAGAATAAATACAAATAAGTCATAGAGCCAAGCCATCATTGCCAACCGCAATGATGCTTGTCTCGACGATGTACAAAGTAAAGTATAATAAAATCAAATTCAGACAAGTTTTACTCAATCAATATCCAGGTAAGAATCCCCTCAAAGCGATTCTTATCTGGCAGGGACTCTATGTCCTAAATTTCCGAACCGAACCAATTATATTGTTAGAAATAACAAAAAAATATATATAACGAGAAGTAGCTTAGTAGTGTGGGCGCTACATAATCACCCACAACACATCTGATAGCTCTGGGCGGAGCGCAAGCTCTGCTCAGAGTTTATGTTTTCTTGTTAATCATGATTAAATTAGAAAACAATGAAAGATAGTATAATAATAAAGGACTGTATATACCTCTGGGGGGTTGTATTCTATGGGGCTGTTCATGGCGAGATATCGAAGAGTCTTAATGATAAATTCTCAGGATTATTCTCAATGTTATATACCGCATATTCTAGTTTTGAGCTTCTATCGACCTTTACTGCAGTACTCATTACTGGAGTATTACTGTATTTTGCTAGCAGGAAATATGAAGATCATCACTTTTCATGGAATAAGTTATGTCTCGAGATTTTTGGAATAGAGGTCTTATGGCTGATTCCCTATGATTGGCAGACGCCAACTGTAGGTATGTTTCCTATACCCCTGTTCCATTATGGAGCCATATTGGTATTTGCATTAATTGTTGCTGATGCTGTGAGATGGTTGAGTAATCAATATGATAAGCGTAAGCCTATCGATGCAGAGCCATTTACTATAGATACCATATCACATCACCAGATAGATGCAGTCCGTGCTCAATATGCCGATGAATTTATGTTAAAGTTTCAGGCAATAGAGAATGATACAGATTCCTATTCTGTCGTTTTTTATGGAAACTGGGGATCAGGAAAGACGGTGTTCTTACGATATATAGAGACGAAATTGAGGGAAAAACATCAAGAGGTTATATGGTTTAATCCATGGAAATGCCAGAGTATCCAACAGATCAACATAGATTTCTTCAATCTCTTGACTGGTGTTTTAAAGCAGTATGACTCTTCTTTAGCAAAACCGATACTGAAATATTCCGATTTGTTAGATTCGGTAGAGGCTCCTAAGATAGTAGAGTATATCATAAATCTGTTCTCTTCCCAGGAAGGCAGTATGTCTGAATTGAAGGACCATATCATAGAATCACTTTCTGAAATCAAAGTACCTATCTACATTTTTATAGATGATTTGGATAGAATGGATGCCGATGAAATACTTGCAGTGATTGGGCTTCTCAGAAATACGGCAAACTTCCCATATTTGAAATATGTGGTAGGCTGCGATAGAGACTATCTTCTGGAAAAGTTGAAGGAAAAGAATATAGACCAAGATTATTTGCAGAAAATCTTTATGGCTGAGTTTTATCTGCCAGAAATTTATGCGGTTGCCCCTTATTACGAGGAATGTCGTAAGGATATTGAAAAGATGACACAAGATGCCATTGTTCGTAATTTCTTTGAAGTGCTTTATGGGAATAAGCCTTCAATCATCAATCAAGTATTGGGGAATGTAAGACAGGCTAAGAGATTTGCTAGAGAATTGGTGCTCGATTGGGAGTTTGCTAAAAAGAATAGCACCGGTCGACAACTTGAAATTCTTTTTGAGGACTATTTTTGGCTAGAGTTATTGAAATACCACAATCAGTCCGACTATGATAAATTGCAGAATAACCCATCCGATTTCTTCGATACCAGGAAAAATCCTAGATATAAAGTACCAATGTATGTACTGAAAAAGGAGTTCCAGGAGGATGGCCTAAAAAATAAAATTGAAACAAAAATATTGGAATTCATTTTCCCGTATGATAACTCTCGTCTTCTATCTTCAAGGTCTGTAGCCATGGTAGAAAACTACGTTAAGTATTTCTCTTTTGGAAAAGCAGTGAACCATATCAGTCAATCTGAGTTCGTTGATTTACTGAATAGAAATAATCCTGATGAAGTTGAAACAGAGATTAAAGAGATGACTTTGAAAAAACTGTTGTCTTTACAACAGTTAATGCGAATGCAAAATCTCACTAAGTTTAGCTTGGAAAGCAAAAAAGGATATATTGATATAATTTATGCTTTATCTATACGTTTAAATCATTCTTTAATGTCACCGATATTGGAGGATGGATTGATTCCTCTATTAAAGGATAACGATGAGAAGGTAAATAGTTATCTCCTGAATAGGCTTAATGCTAGCACAGGATATAGTAACATACTGGTATCATCATCAATTTGTAATTCATTGCTCTATCATTCAAAGGTGAATAATTTTACAAATTTTCCAGAGGAGGACTTAAAGAAAATAATGAAAAAGAACTTTGCTAAAATTGTAGAGAATTATAAATGTGATGCTTCTGAAATACTGATTAAGCGTAAGGTTGTGAATCGGCTAGTATTGTTGTCGGTGGTTAGTTATCCTGTATTTGATGAAGAAGGTAATTTTGAATATAATAATTATGACTGTATAATAATAGAAGAAATCATCAATTACTTTAAGGAGCATAAGAGCAAGAATCTTCAAGCTATTAAAGACTTCGAAATAATTGTAGTTCCTGATGAGTATCCACAAGAAGCTTTTGATGAATTGGAAATTAAAAAGCAAGAAGAAATTGAAAGTTTATTTGGCTCAACAAAAAATTATGAGAGGTTTAAGGCTGAATGCTTTGAGTAATTATGGTTTTGGTTATAAGTATTCTTGCCATGATTTAGGAATTGTAATGTTAAATATTTATTAATACTATATAGATATTGTTTTTGATTTAGATTATCTAGTACTCGAAATCTATTTTGTCATTTAGCAATCTTTATGCATAAACATTATGTTATAAAGTATGGAGTGTATATTAAAAGTGATACAATGATAGGATACGTGTTCTATATAGGATATAGTATCGGAGCTGTGATACATCTAATATAGTGATAGGTAATAATTATAATATAAGCCAGTTTTTATCTATAGGCAGTAATCATGGAACACCAGCTGTGATAGGAGACAATGTATATATTGGTTCTCATGTTTCTATAGTTGTAACTGCTTGTAAAATAGAGGGGACGCTCTAATTGTGATATATAAAAATGAGTGAAGAGAATAATAAAATAGTTGGTGGTACAAGGATACCTGAACTCGATATCATGAAACTTGTTGGTATTGTATTAGTTGTCGTTGGTCATGTAACAAGGATGTTTACTCCGCAAGGGCTAATTCCTCAAGCGGACGATACTGGTATTATGGATATTTTAACTAAGGTAATATATAGTTTTCATATGCCATTATTCGTTTTTGTTTCAGGAATGACTTTTGCTCTTATTGCCACAAAACGAAGTAACTATCATAACATAATTTCCTTCATGCGAAAAAAAACAATGAGATTAATGATTCCATATTTTTCATTTGCAATATTGTGGGTTTTGCCATTTATGGTTGGATTTGGCTTTCGGGATTTAAAGTCTTATTTTATTAATGGAATTTGTTTATCTCTTGATAGTAGGCATTTATGGTATGTATGGATGCTCTTCAATGTCTTCTTGTTAGTTTATATACTACGTATTGTAATTAATAAGGTAAAACTTGCCCCATATTTTCTTTTACCAATAAGTTGTATAATATTGATATTTGAGATGCGATGGGGGGGGAAGATTCCATATTTTCAGATAGATAATTCTTTGGTTTATCAATTTTGGTTCATTTTGGGATATATTGCAATGATTTATAGGAAATATTTGAATATACTCTTCTCAATATTGATTATTGTTGTTTTGGGATTTATAGAACGTGCATCATTGCTCTATGCTTTGTTAGGGATTTATGCTATTTATTTGCTTTCTCTTCGGTTAACATATCTTACTCGTTTTACGTTTATAAATAAAGTGAACAGTAATATCTTTGGAATATATTTATTTCATCCTGTTATCATTTATCTCTTTTTCTATTATTTAGATAAGAGTGAAATAGGGGTACTCCCTATTACTGTAAGTGTTGTAGTCATAAGTTTCATTCTTTCTTTTTATTTAACAGAATTGATGAGAAAACTGCATTTGAATTTGTTGATTGGTGAAAAAAGACAAAATGACAGACATAAATAAAACTAATAATAAACGTATCGCAAAGAATACGATAGTTCTTTACTTGCGCATGATATTTATTTTATGCGTAGGTCTTTTTACTAGCCGTGTTGTTCTCAATACTTTAGGTGTTGTTGATTATGGACTTTACAACGTGGTGGGCGGGTTCGTGACAATTTTTACTTTTTTTAATGGTGCAATGTCTACAGCTACTCAACGTTTTATTACATTTGAGTTGGCAAAAGGTGATATAGAGCGACAAAAGGCGACTTTTTCTACAGCAATTATTATCCATTTTGTTCTTGCTGCTCTGATATTTCTTTTTGCAGAGACTGTTGGCATGTGGATGCTTTATGAAAAAATGGTAATACCTGAAGGACGTTTTGCTGCCGCAATGTGGGTTTATCAGTTATCTATAGCTTCTTGTATGCTTAGTATTGTATCTTTGCCGTATAATGCGATGATAATTGCACATGAAAAGATGTCTGCTTTTGCGTTTATCTCCATTATGGATGTTGTGCTTAAATTGGTGATAGTTTATTTCTTAATTATTACATCATTTGATAGGTTGATTTTCTATGCAGTGTTACTTTTTGGAGTACAGTTGCTAGATAGAATTATATATGGTACATACTGCTCAAAGCATTTTGTCGAAGCAAAATTTGTTTTTACTTTTGATAAGCGAATTTTTAAGGAAATGAGTAATATTGCAGGATGGAGTCTCTTTGGTAATTTGGCGGGAGTTGGTTATACACAAGGTATAAACTTGTTGTTAAACATATTCTTTGGTCCTGCTATAAATGCTGCTAGAGGAGTTGCTGTAACTGTTCAAGGAATTGTAACGGGTTTTGTTTCTAATTTTCAAATGGCACTTAATCCCCAGATTACAAAAACTTATGCGGTAAATGATTTAAGGAGAATGCATCAATTAATATTTGCAAGTTCTAAAGTGTCATTTTTCCTTTTACTATTAATTGTGTTACCTGTATCTATTTATGCCGATGTTATTCTCAAACTTTGGCTAAAAAATGTACCAGACCATACTGTTTGGTTCCTTCGCTTAACACTTTGTATCATGCTTGTTGAAGCTTTGGCCAATCCTCTAATGGTTTCTTCTCAGGCTACAGGTAGGGTTAAAATCTATCAAAGTGTAGTTGGTGGCACGTTATTACTTATCGTACCTTTTTCATATATTGTTCTCAGAATGAGAGGGGTGCCAGAAAGTGTTTTTTGTGTCCATTTACTAATAGCTGTTATAGCTCAAACTTTTCGAATAGTAATCATAGGGCGCTATATACATATGTCTTTTGGCGTATATTTAAAGAATGTGTTATTGTGACGATAGCGCTGTATCGGTACCACGCGTAGCGTTGTAATCGGTACCATGCT